>DAOVLD010000077.1 GCA_030631445.1 Bacteroidota bacterium | reverse complement strand
TTTCCATTAAGCACAGAATCTGCCTTTAAAAACTGCTCTGCAATGATTTTTTGCAGGCTATCCGCACGCTCTACACCAGGAAAAAGATCAGAAACAGCATAGTACAATACATTAGGGTAAACATCGTACCACCAGTCCCGTCCATATCCGCCTCCCAATAGTGCCACTTCTTCACAGGTATTGTTCATCATAATATTCCATCCATTATCACGGTTGAAGTAGTTCTGAACCATCTTTACATAGTTATAGCCATGCTGACTGGTTTTGTCTATTCCTACCAGCCCCGCACTCATTAACGCTCCCAGTGAATTAATGGCTTCATGAAACTCTCCATTATTTACTTCAGTACCCTGGCGCACATCGCCAATAACGGTGTATAATCCAAAGGTGGTCTGGGGAAAGTTTCTTTTAGCAGTATCCAGCCAAATAAATGGCTCACCATGGGAGTCCCCCTGATGATTGAAAATTACTTCGTCAAAATTCTTTGCTTTTTCATACCAATCGAGCATTTTGTAAGGAACGGGGTGCTCGGGCATTTCGTCCACTTTTACCAAACCAATCTGCTCTACATCAATGTTCATTTGATTACAGGCTGTGAAAATGGTCAGTGCAACCAGGAAAACTATATGTAAGACTTTTTTCATAAACACAATTTATTTATGCTGTCTCTTTTACTTCTTCAGGTAAGGGTTCAGGTTTTGTAATATACGTATTAGACTTCCGGATCAATCGTTTTGCTACCGGAATGGCTATTAATTGCACACTTGCAATAATAATAAGAGAATACTTAAGAGCAAACGATTCGGAAACATAATAAATGAGGACAATGAACAAGCCCAGACCAATGAATCTCCCGATATATAATCCAAATTCATGATTAAATATATAGGCAAACTGGTTTCTGTTTTCTTTCAGTGAAAGCACATCAATCACCTTCATTTGTATGGGAAAGTAAGCTATATCATGTAAAGGCATAAACATTACCTTGCACATAACAAAGATAATTACCCCTGAAGCAGAGAAAAGAATACCATTAACCAGTGTTCCGATAAGGAAGATAACTAAACCGGCAGAGAATATGTAGATCCTGTGTTTTGGTTTGGAAAGGCGGCCAAGGAAATATAAGACAATTGCTGACAATATCCCTGAGAGACTCTGAATGGTGCCCAGGGAACTTTCGTCACCCACAAGCCGCATAATAAGAATGGCAGGTGCGGTAACAAGATATCCCTGTGCTAATCCTTTCAGGGCAGACAAAAACAACATTTTAGTCCACAGCTTGTCAAACTTAAAGTAAATGAACTTCTTTTGTTTGGGGTTTTGGAATTTCTCCTGGTGTATAATAATGCTGGAAATAATCGTAAGGATAAAGACTACGAGTGTAACAATTTTATATGCATTACCAATGTTCCCAATCCACTCCCAGTTTCCTGAACGTATCAGGAACCATCCTATCATAACCGGAACAATAATAAAGGTGATGGTGTAAAAGAATGTTTCCAGTCCATAATAGTAATTACGGTTATCGTCGTTTGTAGTGTTCAGTGCAAGGAAATCGCGGTTGGCCCAGAAGAACCCAAAGGAAGATCCCATGATAAGCCCGGCGAATCCAACACCAATGACATTGATCTCACCCAGAGTCATCATAAATACCATCGAAATACCACTGAGCAGCATTCCAAAACTATACAGATTGGCAATTTTTATTTTGTTTAACAGAAAACCATTGATCAGAAATGTTAATGGAATACCTGTATATGCCGCCAGCTGGTATATAGCTACCAGCCCTGGCTCGTCTGAACTGCGCATAATATAGGCCCCAACAAAAATGTCGATGACCGGTATTACAAGCGCATATATAATATTCGTAATAAGCAGGACTCTCATATCCCGCGGCATGGTGAGAAAAAAATCGTATTCTTTAGTGAGTTTATTTTGAGAAAATATTTTCATAGTTTACGCCTTAAGAGAAGCTAAAATTTCGAAAATAGAAAACTCTGCCATACAAATCACTTCGTCACTTGCACCATAATAGATAGTGAGCTTATCACCGTTCACCAGTTGCCCGTTAGTAAAAACAACATTACCAAAAAATCCGGTTTTCTCATATTCTGCTGTCGGTTCCATGATTGGCTGTTCACTGCGCGCAATTACTTTTGAAGGATCGCTTTTGTCAAGCAACAAGGCTCCAAGGCTATACCTGTTTTCGGCGGTGGCGCCATGATAGATTTCCAACCATCCTTTGGAGGTTAGAATAGGCGCTGCTCCGGCGCCGACCCTTGCACTGTCCCAATAGTTTTCCCGGGTTGTGGCAATACATTGGTGGTTGCCCCAGTGCAGCAAATCGGGCGACTGAGCCAGCCATATATAATTGCCGCCCAGCTCGGGGCTACTTGGCCTGTGGAGGGCGAAATACATGTTATTCAATTTTTCTCCAAAAATGGCACAATCTTTATTGTGAGGAGGGAAAATCATTCCTCTGCGTTCAAAATCCTTCCAGTTTCCGGTAAATATATACCCTACTCCCACACCTTCAGGAGACACTTTAGTATAAGTTAAATGATATCCGTCCTCCATAGTGGTTACCCTGCAATCTTCGATACCAAAAGACTCTTGTGGCCCCTTACCAAAAATAGGGGCATAACCACCGGGTTCATAAAAACGAACACCATCATCGCTGCACACAAGTCTGAGATGAGAGAGCGTAGTAAGGTAGTCTTTCCCTTTATAATTGATTATCCTTGGATCTGTAGCATCAAGATAGGGGTCGTCTTTTCTGAAATTCAATATCTTTATGTTTCCATCTTTCAGGACAGGGAAGCTAACCTGATCTGGTTCTTGAACGGGGCGCTCGGCAACCCTTAATAAAAGCCATGTTTTATTCTCAAACCTGAACACACCTGGGTTTAACAGGCACTCTATTTTCATCCCCTCAATGCTGGGTTTGATATCTTCAGGTTTTAAAATCGGATTGTGAATATTTCGGCGGGCAATTTCCATATGCAAACATAAAAAAAAATTCCTGTTTATGTTTCTATTTCGTTTCCATTATTGTATATCCCGTTACCAAAATCAGGATTTCCTATTAAGGATAATCGTTATTCGTATAACTTGTACAACGGTTAAATACCAGGATTAAGATGCCGGTTATTAACGAAACACAAGAAGGAAAAATTCCGGAACCCATTTGATTAAATCATTGAAGATCCCGAATAAAAGCACACATACAGACTATATTTTAGGACGTATATGTAGTTATAAATAAGTGGATATAGTTAAAATATATGTAAGTTTACACATCTGCAATCCGTTATATGAAAAACCACGCTATGATTTATTAATTTTTTAAAAACAGGAGGTAAATTATGAGTCCATCAGCTATTAGTATTTTCGTATTTGGTATTTATATAGCTCTTGTGGGAGCTGGTTTCTTATTTATACCAAACACTGTTTTACCAATATTTAAATTTCCTAAAACAAATGAACCCTGGATCAGAATAGTGGGTATTCTTGTAGCAGTATTAGCCTTTTATTACATTGTCGCAGCCCAAAATGAACTAACAATTTTCTTTTGGGCAACCGTAATTGGAAGATTTGCTATACTGGTAAGTTTCATCTCACTTGTTGTTGCTAAAAAAGCCAAGCCTATGCTTATTATGTTTGGTTTAATTGATGCAGCAGGAGGGCTTTGGACCCTTTTAACATTATAGTAATTTATTTTTTTCTATAAGATCATAGCGTGGTACTTCATATAACAAACCAGCAAATTCAATTAAAACTGCATTTGCTGTGAACCGTAAGTAATAAGCCAAAACAAACCTTTCTTCAGCTTATGTAGACGAGACTTGCGAAGGATAGCAAACACACCCACTGTCCGCCTATTGACGAACACCTGGTGTGTTTGCCTTTTTAAATCAGATATAATTAGTCAGTCCTGATCCTTCCGTGGTTTCTCTTACACTTAATGATAAGAACCTTCGAAGTTGTAGACAAATTGTTCAAAATCCAATATGTATGTCCATTTAGCAACCAAACCCTTCACTTCACCTTCTTTACCTGTACCAACAGCTACAGCTATTAAACCATTTTGGTTAAGATAACCATGCCACGACATTTCCCATCTACCGCGATTATCATCCACAATTAGCTCAGCCTTTCCCCAGTATTTAAAAGTACCATCCTCTTCAATCTTTTGCTTGATATACCAAAAAGTTTTTCCAGTAACCAGCGGATCAGTCGCATCGTCGTACCATACAACAGTTGCCCCTTTCACCAGTATCTTATCGTTCGGGAGTACTTTTATTGAACCTTCTTCGCCAGGAGCAAAAAAACTACATATGCCACTGAATTCAGTAAGTATTTTCGCTGATTTCAAAGAGTTTGTTACCTGATCACTTTGGTCTGACTCGGGAGCCAAAGAATCATCTTTTGAGCAACCAAAAAAGATAATGCTTACTCCAATAACCAAAAACATTAAGTTTAAACGTTTCATAGTTTCTTCTTTTTAATTAATAATTAGTGATTAAAGACCTTCTCAAACATAAAAATTACTTATAGTAAAGTTACAACAAATAAATGCCTGATACATAGTAAGCTAGTTGCAATCTTTGGTAAGTTTGGGATGAAAAATGTTGCATTTGGGTATTCTGGTTGCATCCTGCTTAATTTGGATTGATGCAACAAATTTGAGTTCTGCCAGAAGTATCTATCAGGATTATTGAGCGTAATAGGAAACTTGCTTATAAAAATCGGAGCTAAGAAAATCAAAAGAATCGTTTTAAACGATTTCTGGAAATCTCTGCGCTTTCTGGCTCCTCTCCGGCAGTTGTCAGATCGGTCCTCTCAATAAAGCACCTATGAATCAACGAAAGCTTAGGTGGTCAGACCAAAACAACCCTTTTTTTTTATACATAAGTAGTCAATCCTGATCCTTATATGGTTTCTCTAACACTCAATGAATAAAACCTTCGAATTTGTAGACAAAAGTCGCAGGATTATTAAAATCAAAATTCATTGTGTGATTCCATTTAGCAACCAATCCCTTCACTTCACCTTCTTTGCCTGTACCAACACAGACATCTACTACTTTAAATCCAACCTCGGTTGGGGTTACATTTCCATGGAACGATAATTTCCATTTTCCACGGGGTTCATCACCGGGATTTTCACCATCCACCAATATCTCAGCATTTCCCCATATTTTTGCGGTAATACCATCCTCTTCGATCAACCAATTCATATGCCAAATAGATATTCCAGTAACCCTCCAATCAGGTGAACTGTCTTTCCATTTACTAATATACCCTATAATCCATGTCTTACCGTTCGGTAGTACAATTGTATCACCACCATTGATAAGTTCAAGAAATTCGCATCTGCCACTAAATGGTGTTTTCACATCTCCTTTTTGCAAACTTTTCAAAGAGGTTGTTACCTGATCACTTTGGCCTAACTCGGGAGCCAGGGGATCGATTTTTGAGTAACCGAAAAAGATAATGGTTGCTCCGATAACCAAAAACATTAAGTTTAAACGTTTCATTGTTTCTTCTTTTTAATTAATAATTAGTGATTAATTTGTAAAGAGGCTTTCTCAAACTAAAAAATTACTTATAGTAAAGTAACAACAAATAAATGCCTGATACATAGCAAGCTCGTTGCAATCTTTGGTAAGTTTGGGATAAAGAATGTTGCATTTGGGTATTTTGGTTGCATCCTGTTTAATAACCAGGTCGTACTCCTGTTAATCCCGAATTATTCATTAGGAAAGATAATTTACCTTGAACTGCTGGAAGTATCTATCAGGATTATTGTTGTGCAGTTAGTAATGTGCTGTTATAAGGAAGGTTTAATTTTTGCAGTAATATATTATAACGGGGATCATTTCTTATAAATTCAGCGCCAGGGAAAATATTAATATAGGGCGTTGGATAATATCTGTTATCACATGCTTCATTTAATAACTCAAAAGCTTTATCAGTAAATCCCAGAATTCCAGCTAACATGCCTGAATAAAAAGGATTGACCCAGTTTTTTTCTGAATACTCTTCCAATTCATTCCACATTGCTAATGTTTTCTCCCTGTTTCCCGTTTTAACATAAGTATAACCAAGGAACATTTTAAAGTAATCGTCGTTTTTAGGTAGTTTTTCATGAAGCTTAATTGCCTGTTGATATTGCTTCTTATGAAGATATGTCCAACCTAATACAAGGTTTCCATAAGGTATATTATCTTTTAATTCTAAGGATTTCCTGGCCGAAAATTCTGCTTTGTCATATTCTTCATAGTAATAATAAAGCCATGCAAGCCATGAATGATAGGAAGCTGAAAAAGGATTAATTTCAACAGACTTTTGAGCATGATAAATTGATTTTTCTAAATTTCCAAAAAGCACATAATAATAGGCATAATGAGCATGTGCAATTTCATTATTCGGATTACTGGCGATTGCATTTTCAAACGCTTCATGTGCCTTGGGCCAATCCCATAATTGGTATAAATAAAGTAAAGCCAATGCAGTATAAGCTTCATCCAGTGTTGGATCTATTTTGAGAGCTTTATTTGCAGCTGCTGTTGCACTCCTGAATGATTCCCCGGGAACTATCATTCCATGTCCCTTTATTGCATATCCCAATGCTAAACCGGCATAAGCAAAAGGATCTCCCGGATCCCTTTCTATAGCCTTAACAAGGTAATTTATCCCCCTCTCAAAAGACTCTTCTGTTCCCTGATTTAAGTAATACATGCCTCTTAGATAGGCTTTATAGGTTTCCGGATTTACTGTGTGAATCTTCGCCAAAAGTTGTTCTTCATCTTTTGATAGTTTAATTCTGATTTTTTGTGCAATGTCTTTTACAACTGTTGTTTGAATTTTTAAAATATTATGCATATCATCATGATATTCATTTGCCAAAATATGACGTTCTTTAGGAAATACATCTATCAGTTGAATTAAAACTTTAAGACTATCTCCTACACCCATAACCGATCCTTCAACAATAGTATTTACTCCCAACTCATTGGCTATATTTTTTAATAACATATCACTATTGCGATAACGAAGTGTAGATGTTCTGGAAATCACCCGAAGTGACTCAATCTGACCTAACTCACCAATAAGAGCATCATGGATACCATCAACGAAATAAACATTCTCAGGCTGTCCGGTTAAATTATGAAAAGGCAGAACTGCAACTGACTTTTTAGAAGACCTCATTACTCCGAAAAGATAATATACTCCACCACCTGTAATGATCATTAATAGTATAACCACAGCTTTTACAAATAATCTATAAGCCTTTGAATTGGATAAACTTGGAATTTTCGGTTTCTCGTCTGTCGATATATGATTTAGATTAACTGTAAGTTTTTTTCTGACTTTGCCAGGTGATACATTAAAGTGTTTTTTAAAAACTTTATTAAAGTAACTAGGATCGCTGAAACCTACCCGAAAAGCAATTTCAGAAACTGTTGCCACATCATTTTCTAAAAGGTTTTTGGCATGTGTTAATCTTAATTCCGTAATGTGGTCACT
>DAOVLD010000212.1 GCA_030631445.1 Bacteroidota bacterium | reverse complement strand
TTCACCTGTTTTTTACTTTACAAATGGACTATCCTCCGGCCAAAGGCAGGGTATATATATACGGGGAACTTACTAATTGGAAATGTAACAACCTGAACAGGATGGTTTATAATAATGACTCAAGATCTTTTGAATTAAGTCTTCTTCTAAAACAGGGATTTTATAATTATGAATATGTTTGCTTACCTGAAGGGAAAACAATCCCGGACAATACCCTGATTGAGGGAAGCCATTATGAAACTGAGAATGATTATGTTATTTATATTTATCATAAAGACCCGATGTTACGGTATGACAAGCTGATAGGAGTTGAAATAGTGAATACTTTACACGAATAATGCTTATGATCCATTCTTTTATTCTGCTTCCGTTGGCATAATCATGATAAAAATCCTTTTTATTAAATCAGGAATTCTTGTAATTTGCAATGACTGTGAAAAACAGGTCTAAAACGAAAAATTGAAAATCATTTAAAAATATAAACTATGTCACAAGAGATCTTTCAGGTACCGGTTGCCGAGAATGAGCCGGTAAAAAGTTATGCTCCCGGGACACCGGAAAAAGCAGAATTGAAAAAAGCTTTGGACGAACTTATGTCAAAAGAGGTTGAACTTCCTATGATCATTGATGGCAAGGAGGTTAAGTCAGGAAAGAAGGTTGCTATTCATCCTCCACATGACCTCAATCACACTCTTGGCTACTATTACCAGGGTGACGAGAGTCATGTAAAGATGGCTATTGAAGCCGCGTTAAAAGCAAAGAAAAAGTGGGTTGAAATGGACTGGAAGCATCGTGCTTCAATATTTCTCAGAATTGCCAACCTGCTTGCCGGTCCGTACCGTGCAAAAATCAACGCGGCAACCATGCTCGCCCAATCAAAGACTGTTTTCCAGGCTGAGATTGATGCGGCATGTGAATTGATTGATTTCTTCAGGTATAATGTTCAATACATGACTGAAATTTACAGTCAGCAACCAAAATCCACCTCTGAGATGTGGAACCGTCTGGAACAAAGACCTCTGGAGGGATTCATTTTTGCACTAACTCCTTTTAATTTCACATCCATTGCCGGTAACCTGCCAACAGCTCCGGCAATCATGGGAAATACTGTTGTCTGGAAAGCCTCAAAAACACAGATATATTCAGCAGTAGTGTTAATGGAAATTTTCATGAAGGCAGGATTGCCCGACGGGGTTATAAACCTGATGTTTGTATCCGGTCCTGCAGCCGGAAAGGAGATTTTTACTCATCCTGATTTTGCAGGTTTCCATTTTACCGGATCAACCGGTGTTTTCAATAATATCTGGAAGCAGGTTGGAAACAATATCGCAACCTACAAAACTTATCCAAGGATTGTTGGAGAAACCGGCGGGAAAGATTTTGTTATAGTTCACGAATCTGCTGAAATAAAGGAAACTGCTACAGGTATTGTCCGTGGTTCATTCGAGTATCAGGGACAAAAATGTTCAGCTGTTTCAAGAACTTATATACCCTCAAGTATCTGGCCCGAACTAAGGAAGGAGATTGAATACCAGGTAAACAGCATAAAAATGGGGACGCCTCTTGATTTTACAAACTTTATGAACGCTGTAATTGATGAAGCTTCATTTGACGGGATAATGGAATACATAAACCATGCGCGTAATTCAGATGATGCTGAAGTTATTATGGGCGGGAAAGGAGATAAATCGGAAGGATATTTCATTGAACCCACTGTTATTCTTGCAAAGGACCCCAAATATCTTACAATGCGGGAAGAAATATTCGGTCCGGTACTTACAATTTATGTTTACGATGCTGCCAAACTTGAGGAAACACTTGATTTGCTTGATGAGACTTCAGAATATGCCCTTACAGGGGGCGTTTTTGCAAAGGACAGATCGGTAATTGAACATATTACCAAACGCCTTGTCAATGCCGCGGGAAATTTCTATATTAATGACAAGCCTACAGGTGCCGTTGTCGGGATGCAGCCATTTGGCGGAGCCAGAAAATCAGGCACCAATGATAAAGCCGGATCAATAATCAATTTGCTTCGTTGGGTTTCACCCAGAACTATAAAAGAGAATTTCCAGCCATCTGTTGATTACAGGTATCCGTTTATGGATGAAGAGTAAGGTGGAAGAATTTGTTAATAACTTGAAGGGGAAAGTTTATATTTCGGACTTCCTCCTTGTCTTATTAATAATAACTTTGTCTTGAAAACATGGCGGTTATGAAATCATTTGTACAAACACTTATTAAAATATTAAAGAAGAAATACCTTTTGGCATCTGTTCTTTTTATTACCTGGCTCTTCCTTTTTGACGGGAACAACCTTATTGACAGGATTTCAGCGCTTCGCACCCTTCACCAGCTGGAAAGAGATAAAAAATACTATACCGAAAAAATAATAAGTGATTTAAAGAAACTTGAAGAGTTAAAAACAAATAATAATAACCTGGAAAAATTTGCCAGGGAACAATACCTTATGAAAAAAGAGAACGAAGATATATTCGTTATTATTGATAAGAACAAAAAAGATAATTAATCAGTCGGCAGTCTACAGTTGGCAGTCCACAGTCGGCAGTCCACACTTCTTCATTTACTTTAAACTTTAGGCCACTTTAAACTTCTTCCTCTTCTCTTCTCAACTTTAGTTCACTTTAAACTTTAGACACTTTAGACACTTCTTCATTTAATCATTTCAAACTTAGACACTGAATAGTTACCAATACAGATTAAACCCTGTCCAGTTTTCTGTATACTTCCAGTAAACTCAATGCATCCGTCAAATCACTTTTGATAATTCCCATTTCAAACAATAGATTATTTGCAGCATTTATTACAGAAACTTTATCAAAATAATCCCTGTGAACAAAATTCATATACTTCACAACAAAAAAGGCATTAAACTTCTGAAAAAACCTATTCAAAAAGGACTCACCAGTAGCCACATTATTATTTATTTCCGATATTTTTTGTTGAAAATTGATGGAAAGCAGAAATTCTTCAAGGGGTTTATTTAATCCGGCAAGGAATTCACTAATTTCATTTGATCCGGTTTTGTAAAGCTTATTGGCTTTGCAAAACAACTCTTTTAAATCGATAAAAGCTTCCAGGCAATAGGTTTTCAGTTCCTCATTATCTTCCAGATATTTTTTCACAACATGACCTGTACCGAAAGGCACCCTGTCAGATGGTCTTGGAGAAGGGAAAACTGAAGTCGAATTCATCTCACGATATTTACCATGCGGGGTTATTTTATGAATAAAATAGAAATCTTCCCCTCCTTTTCGCCTGTTCATCCCGCCATATTTAACATACGCTCCGGCTCTGACGGCAAATGCTGAACCAACGGTATGATATGAAAATGGGAAACCTGTCAGATTTAGTGCCTGTTTATAATATCGTAGGTATAACTCATACCGGCAAACAGTTTCGTAAACTTTTTTATCAAAATTATTCCCCTCAAGAGGATGTTCAAAATATATTGAGCATCCTTCAGTTTCCGGAAATTTATTATAATGTTTTTCAATCTCAACCAGGTAATTTTCAGCACAAAGAGTATCCGCATCAAGAGAAATGATAATACCGTTATTGTTGTTCAGCAGATTAAACCTGTAAACTGCTTCATCCATCCCTATCTTTCGTGCTAATCCGGCGCCGAAATATTTTGCAGGCAGTTCGGTTTTCCTTATAGGCCACAAGCGTATCTTTTCCGAATCATTATTTTTCTTCCATCGTATTAATGATTCATACACAGTGTCGTTCAGATTCAATATATCCTTATCCGCATCTGCAGAAGTATTCACAATCACCAGCACTTCAACAGCCGAAGCTGGTCTTATACATGAATAGAGAGAGTTTAATGTTTCAGTTATCCCCGGATCATTATAACATGGGATAACAACAATCAGTTGCAGATCATTATATG
>DAOVLD010000225.1 GCA_030631445.1 Bacteroidota bacterium | reverse complement strand
TTTTGATGGGAAATATCTATGGATGGCTGACAGGCAGGCAGATTTGTTGTTTCAAATAGATCCACAAAACGGAAAGACCATCCGTTCTATACCATCTCCGGGTTATTGGCCTACAGGATTAGCCTGGGATGGTAAACATCTTTGGAATGCCGATATCAAAGGCGGAATTCCTCTTGCAGAAAATTACAATGGGAAGATTTACAAAATAGATCCGGAAAACGGGACAATTCTCCATACAGTAAATGCTCCAACCAACAGACCCAGAGGATTAACATGGGATGGTGAATATCTTTGGTGTATTGATGAAAGCGGGGGGAAAATCATACAATTCAATCCTGACGATGGCACAACCATTCGCTCCATCAATGCCCCTTCAATAGATTCGAGAGGGTTGACTTATGACGGAAAGTATCTATGGGTTTCTGACAGAAGACGGGATGAGATTTATATGGTAGATCCTTCGGATGGTTCGGTAATTATAATTGCTGATGCTCCGGGACAATTTACTCGTGGACTTGCATGGATCGGGAATAATTTATGGGCAACAGATTCGCAGGAAGATCTCCTTTTCAAGCTGAAAGTGAATGACGGAGAGAAATATGTAAGAACTAATATGCGCAAAGAAAAAATTAATTACACCTATCAAATAACCAATTACGGCCCGGGCGAGGTAAAGAAAGCAGATATACATCTGGCTATACCATCTAACCGGTTAACACAGGAAATTACAGGGGAAATAAAATACATTCCAAATTATACAGATATCGTTATCGATCAATGGGATCAATCAACAGCTCATTATGAACTGAAGAATTTAAAAGCCGGTGAATCGAAAACTATTCACATGATCACAACCACAAAATTATGGGATGTAAGATATTTTATTTTCCCTGATCAGGTTGGCAATCTGGAAAAAATCCCAAAGGAAATATCCACATTATATCTGCAGAATAATGAAAAGTACCAGCTTAATCATCCAACTATTCAAGATGCTTTAAAAAAAGCTGTGGGAAATGAAAAAAATCCATATTGGATAGCCAGAAATATTTTTAACTATGTTATCGATAATATGTACTACAAAATGGAAGGGGGATGGAATACTGCTCCTGCTGTTTTAGCCCGTGGAAACGGCTCTTGCTCTGAATATACGTTTGTTTTTATATCCATGTGCCGGGCTGCCGGTGTTCCTGCACGCTATGTAGGATCGGTTGTAATTCGTGGTGATGAGGCAAGCATGGATGATGTTTTCCACAGATGGGTAGAAATTTATCTCCCGAATTACGGATGGATCCCTGTCGATCCAAGTGGAGGAGACCAAATTAAACCGAGAGATCAGGCACGATATATTGGAGGACTGGCTAACAAATTTCTTATAACAACCCAAAGCGGAGGCGATTCGGAAACCTTGGGCTGGACCTATAACTCAAACGAGTTTATTGTAACTGATCCAAAAACAAATGTAGTAGTCGAATATTTCGCAGACTGGGAACCAATTCAATAAAGAACATAGCTACACAAATTAATAAAAATGGCAACTATTTAATGCCTTAAGTTTAGAATGCTAATAAGAGAAATGATTGAATGCGTAAATGAGTAAATGCGTAAATGCGTAAATGATTGAATGACAAGATTGTTACGCGTTTCGTGTTACGTGTTACGAGTCTTTGCCAACTGCCAATTGCTAATTGATTGCCGACTGTGGACTGCCGACTTTAAATCAACAAATAATTTTGAAGTTCCGATACGTATATATTTAGCTTCTACAACCCAAGTTTTTCTTTCAGCCTGGCGTATCCGCTCCGGCTTACAGATACTGACTGGTTATTATTCATAATTACCTTATATGATTCTTTACCATACTGTTCTAACTTGTTTATTTTGTCTATTCTGACAATAAACGACCGGTGCACCCTGATAAATTGGTTATTAGGGAGACTCTCTTCAAAAAATTTCATTGTTTGCTGCTTAAGGAATCTGCCTCCCTGAGTATAAACCATTACATAATCATCCTGGGCTTCAAAATAAATTACATCATCAACAGGGATAACATTGATAGTGTTTCCTGATTTCACCACAATCCGGTCAATTGTCTCCCCCGTTCCCTTTTTAAATAAAACACTTTTCTTAACAGTATCGTCCTGTTTTTCACTGGCAACAATTCTGTTTATTGCCCGCTTCACTGCCTCTTCAAACCTGTTTTTTGAAAAGGGTTTAAGAAGGTAATCAATCGCGTTCATTTCAAAAGCTTTCAGTGCATACTGATCATAAGCTGTTGTAAAAATAATTTCAGGTTGATGATCAAGCAATTCAAGCAATTCAAAACCTGAGATTTTTGGCATTTGCACATCCAGAAAAACCAAATGTGGTTTTATCTTATTAATTCCCTTAGTACCGGTAAAGCCATCTGCATATTCTGCTTTTATTTCAATACTTTTAAAAGGTTTCAGGTAACTTCTAACAAGGTCACGGGCAGGTTTCTCATCTTCAACAATTACAGCATTGATTATCATAGCAATTTATTTTATCGGTATTTACTCACTTCGTTTCCCGAAAATCGGGACAGGCTATAAGATCGCCCCGATAGCCATCGGAGCTAAGTTCAATGTTTATGGTTCTATATTGGCTAATTTTATTTTACTTCGCATTTTTGTCGATTGCCGACTGTGGACTGCCGACTGGAGACTGTTCTTATAATGTCATTTTGATTCTACCGGAATGCTAATTCGTACAATAAATTTGTTTTCAGTTTTGCTTGTATAAAGTAAATCGTTCCTGTTATAGTTTAGTTGCAGCCTTTTACTTACATTTTTTAAACCTACTCCTCTGCCTTTTCTTGCAGGTATTTCCGGATCAAAGTTATTGATAACCGTTAGAGTACAAAAATCCTTTTTCATCTGACATTCAAGCCGGATAAATACGGGTTCTGAACTTTCGTAAACACCATGTTTAACTGCATTCTCAAAGAGAGGTTGTAAAATCATATTTGGAACAAGGATCCTGTTGCATATTTTATCTATTTGTTTTTCAAATATTAATCTATCACCAAAACGAATTTTCTCAATATCCAGGTATAACTCAACATTATTCAATTCATCCTCTAATAATGCCATATCTCTCTGGTTTTTATCGATAGCATATCGAAGAAATTCTGAAAGTTTCACAACCATATCTCTTGCTTTTTCAGGATCGGTTATGGTTAGAGAACTGATTGAATTCAGGCTATTAAAAAGGAAATGAGGATTGAGTTGAGACTTCAAAATGGTTAACTCAGATTCCCTGATAAGGGTCTGGAGTTCAGCTTCCTGCTTTGACTTTTTTTCCAGATCAGAATAATAAGTAATCAAATAATATATAAGTAATATGATAAGATAGTAGAATACACCGGCAACAAGCCGATAATACCGTGCCTCATCAAGAAATATCAGATAAAACTCTTTATCATTCCAGAATGAGCTCAATAAATATTCGCTAAAAAATGTCCAGGATAGCAGACACACAACTGCTATAGCAAGGTGATTAAGCACAAAAGAAAACCGTGTTGATTCAAGAGTGTTCAGAAATCTGGCAGGATACCAGATCCCGAGTCCAAACAGCAAAAACAAACCGTTATAAACCAAGCTGTCAATTAAAATCACATCAAATGAAAACTCCTTTATACGATAAATAAGAACAGCATGGGTTACAAACATAAGTACCCATGCTGCAATATAAATAAGTAGTATGGTTCTTTTTCCTGTTATGGGATGTATCATTGTT
>DAOVLD010000236.1 GCA_030631445.1 Bacteroidota bacterium | reverse complement strand
GATGCCACTCTTGTTGGTGATAAGAAAATTATTGAATCGGTTTGTGAAAAAGAAAATATTGATCCGGGATCATTTACAATCCTTAATGAAAAAAATGAATCTAATGCTGCTGCAAAGGCTGTTCAGCTTATTAACAGCGGAAAAGGAGACCTTATTATGAAAGGTATGGTTAGTACCGATAAATATATGCGGGCTATCCTGAATAAGGAAAATGGATTGATGGATCACGGAGCTATTCTTACCCATATTTCTGTGGTGGAACCGAAAAATTATCATAAACTACTTATTATTGGTGATGTTGCTATTATTCCTCAACCCGAATTAAAGGAAAAGATAGTTATAGCAAAATTCTTAATAAAAACAGCACATTCGCTTGGTATCGAACGACCAAAAGTGGCTGTGCTGGCGGCAACAGAACAAATTCTCCCTAAAATGCAGGCATGCGTTGACGCAACTGTGTTAGCAAAAATGAGTGACCGTGGGCAGATCAAAGGTGCTGTTATCGACGGACCATTTGCTCTGGATGTAGCTATTGATAAGGAAAGTGCGAAAATTAAGAAAATAGATTCTGAAGTTGCCGGTGATGCTGATTGTATCCTGTTCCCGAATATTGAATCCGGAAACGTTTTTTATAAATTCCATACAAAACTGGCAGACGGAGAGGTGGCTGCTGTTGTTGCCGGTGCCCGCGTGCCTGCTATACTCTCTTCAAGAGGTGATAGTGTGCAGACAAAACTAAATTCTATTGCACTTGCATCTCTTATGTCTGAATAATTTCTTTTAGAACAAATAACTATGGAAGGATATCGAATTCTTGCAATAAATCCTGGTTCAACATCAACTAAAATTGCAGTTTACTTTAATCAGAAATCACGCTTCTTAAAAACAATCAGGCATCCGCTTGAAGACCTTAATAAATTTGAAAGGATTGTTGACCAGTTTGGATTCCGGAAAATGATCATTCTTGAAGAGCTGGCAAAAGCCGATGTGAAGGTTGAAGATATTTCAGCAGTTGTTGGACGCGGAGGTATACTAAAACCGGTTGAATCAGGTGTATATGAAGTGAATGAAGAGATGCGGAAAGATATGATAGAATGTACATATGGTGAACATGCAAGTAATCTTGGAGGACTGATTGCCTACGATATAGCCCGTTCATTTAAGAATAGAAAAGTCAGAGCATTTATTGCCGATCCTACAGTAGTTGACGAATTTCAGGAAGTTTCAAGGATCTCCGGCCATCCGGAATTTGAACGCCGGTCTATTTTTCATGCTCTGAATCATAAAGCTATGGGACGGGCATATGCTCATTTCCTTGATAGAAGATATGAAGATCTGAACCTGATAATTGTCCATATGGGAGGAGGTATCTCTGTTGCTGCACATCAGAAAGGTAAAGTAATTGACTCGAATCAGGCACTGGATGGGGATGGCCCGTTTACTCCGGAACGAAGTGGTACGTTACCTGCTGCCGATCTTGCCCGCTTGTGCTTTAGTGGAAAATACTCCCTTGATTATGTGATGAAGATGATTAAAGGTAAGGGAGGAATGATTGCTTATCTGGGTACTAATGATGCTTATGAAGCCGGATTGAAAGCAGAAAGCGGTGATAAAAAAACAACTCTTATTCTTAATGCTATGGCATACCAGGTAGCTAAAGAGATTGGTGCAATGGGTGCTGTTATGAAAGGGAATGTCGATGCTATTATATTAACAGGAGGGATTGCTCATAATAGTATCATTGTTGATTATATAAAAACTATGATTGCTCATATCTCCAAAGTGGTGGTTTATCCAGGCGAAGATGAGATGAAAGCCCTGGTAATGAATGCCTTAATGGTTATGACAGGTGAGGTAGAATGTAAAGTGTATTAGTTGAGTAAGTTAAGTGTTAGAAATTATATGTTTACTATGCTTGCATGGAACTCTTTGCTCTTTGCTTACAACTCACCGCTCATCTCTTCCTCCTTACTTCCTGCTTTCTACTTCTTACTTCTTTGTCTTCCTACTACTTACTATTTACTACATACTTCTTCCTAAGGAGTGCTTCCTGATACGGGAAGTATCTTTCCGTTGAAATATTTTTGTCCCATAACTGCAAAATCTGATATCAAAACTGCCATTTCCTGTGCTGTTACAGCTGCTTTATAACCGGGAAAAGCTTCTTTAAACATCTCAGTATTAGCAGATCCAAGTGCTAAGCAATTAAAGGCAATATTATGTTCTTTGTACTCTTCAGCCAGACATTCTGTTAAATTTGCAATAGCAGCCTTACTGGCACTATAGTATGCCAAACCAGGATACTTTGCACTTCCCTGAACAGCTCCCATGCTGCTGATATTTATAACGTGACTTCTTTTTTCCTTTCCCATAAGAGGTAATAATAACTTTATTAATTGAGCTGGAGCAAAAAAGTTAATATTGAAAGTACGTTCTGCTGTATCACCGGATGTTTCTGAAAATAAGGTATTTTGCAGGAATCCTGCATTGTTTATTAGAATATCTACCGACTTCATATGTTTGATAACGAAATCATAGATTTTCTTTTCATTTTTCTTTATGTTTTCAAGGTCAAAAACTAATGGAATTATTTCCCCCGCTCCTTTATCACTGCATTCTGACTTAAGACTAAGTAATTTATCCTTACTCCTTGAAATTACAATAATAAGGTTCTCTTTATTGGCAGCAAATATCTTCACTGTTTCGCGTCCAATCCCGCGACTTGCTCCGGTAATAATAATGTTCATAGAGTTAATAGAGTTTGTAAAGCTTGTAAAGTTAATAAAGTTTGTAAAGTTTCAGGTTTCGGGAACAACTTATGCATACCATTAAAGTATAATAAGTATACTGATTTTGCGATCCGCCAGCTGGCGGAGAAGCAATCTTTCATGACTTTTCGTAAAGCTTATTATTATAAATTAAGTAGAATAAGTTGAAAGTATTTTGATATTTTTAATATCTTTTCGCTTTCATCTTATATTTTCATTGAGCAGGTAAAGTTGTATATTAATTTAAAGATTCAGTATGTTATTGAAAACTAAAAGATTAACTATTATTTCTGCTTTGTTTTTCCTTGTTCTGACATCATCCGTTGCCCGGAACGGAGAAGAAAACAAGGGGAGAAGGTACTTTTTTGGTGGAAATTTTGCTCTGCAATTTGGATCAATTACTAATATCGAGGTTTCTCCAATTGCCGGATATCGTCTTTTTCCCTGGTTTTCTGTAGCGGCAGGACCGAAATATCAGTTATATGGTGAGAATTATGCCGGATTCAAATTCAACACACATATTTACGGAGGGAGAACTTTTGCCAGGATTATGGTTATTGGTGACCTTGATAAGTTCATTCCTCTCGGATTTCACGGAGGATTGTTTGCACATGCTGAATATGAAGCTTTAAGCCTTGAACGGCAATATTTTGACGATTCAGGCAGTGAAGGACGGTTTTGGTTAAAATCAGTTCTTGTCGGCGGTGGTATCAGTCAACCACTTTCTGAAAGAGCATCAGTAAATATAATGCTCCTTTGGAATCTGAATGAAACAGATAACACGCCGTACCAAAGCCCTATATTTAGATTTGGAATTAATTTCT
>DAOVLD010000276.1 GCA_030631445.1 Bacteroidota bacterium | reverse complement strand
GTTAAGTTGATTGCGTAAGAATGCCTCAACAACTGTTCGCCTGTCTGCTTCATTACTGGCAGGTCTTGCAATTATTGCAAAGAGTTGCATTAGAGCTTTTAATATTTGTGCACTCATAATATATCAGTTTATGATGACTAAAATACTTATAAAATTTCTAAAATATGATCATTTTAAAATAAATCCGGCAAATATCAATTAAGCAAGTAAGCAAAAAACATTAAAATTATCAAAAGTGAGTGTTAATAATACAAAATAAAAGATTTCGATCATTTCATTTTATTGAAATTTGTTCCGAACAATTTTTAAAAATATATTGTATACTTGCTTGTAAAACTAAATTTTAAATGTGATAAGATGAAAAAAAATCATTTATTTATATTGCTGATATTGGGAGTTTGTTACATTTCTTCCGCACAAAATATTCTGACTCTGGAGGATGTTGTATTGGGCTCCAGAACAAAATTTGCTCCCCAAAATCTTAATCAGCTTCAGTGGCAGGGAGAAATTGACAAGTATACTTTTGTTAAAAACGACACTTTATTTCAGGGAAATGTAAAAAACAGCAATATTGTTTCACTTCTGCATATTTCAGATATAAATAGCGTCTTGAAAAATTATGACTCAATTAATCTTAAGAGATTTCCCAGGATCTTTTGGAAAAATTCTGAACAGTTTGAATTTGTAGAAAACAATAACCGGTTTATTTATGATATTTCAACAAGATCATTTGATGTGATAATTAATTATCCTGAGGGAGCAGATAATATCAATGTATGTGAACCAAATAATTTTCTTGCTTATACAATTGGTAATAATTTATTTGTTAGTACAAATGGAAAGGTAATCCAGGTTACAGACGAAAATATTCCTGGAATTATTTCCGGGCAGACTGTACATAGGAATGAATTTGGGATAACCGGTGGCACCTTCTGGTCACCGGGAGGTAAATTCCTTGCCTATTATAGAAAAGATGAAACTATGGTTGCTGATTATCCTCTTGTTGATATCTCGGGTAGAATAGCTGCTCTTGAAAATATTAAATATCCAATGGCAGGTATGAAAAGTGAGGAAGTGACATTATGGATCTTTGATATTGAAACAGGTAAGAAAACAATGATTCAAACTGGGGAACCTAAAGAACAGTATCTTACAAATATTGCCTGGTCGCCGGATGAAAAATACATTTTTATTGCTGTATTGAACAGGGGACAAGACGTAATGAAACTAAACCAATATGATGCCAATAGTGGTCAATTTGTTAAAACGCTTTTTAAGGAAAGTAATGCTAGGTATGTTGAACCGCTTCATGCTATTGAATTCCTGAAAAATGATAAGAAGAAATTTATCTGGCAAAGCAAACGTGATGGTTATAATCATCTTTATCTGTATAATACAAATGGCAGATTACTGAATCAACTTACACGAGGAGAATTTGATGTTACCGAAAACCTGGGAACTGATAAAGAAGGAAAATTTCTTTACTTTATTTCCACTCAATCTGATCCTATTGAACGACAAGTATATAAACTTGATCTTATGACCCTGGAAGTTACAAGGCTAACCATTAATAAGGGTATACATAATGCTGTAATCAGCCATACAGGGAAATATATACTAGATACTTATTCAAATATTTATGAGCCGAGAATTATTGATCTTTTAGGTGTGAAAGGAAATGTAATAAGAAATCTTCTAACTGCTGATAATCCGTATAGAAACTATAAACTTGGAGAGATTACATTATCTTCAGTAAAATGTAATGATGGTAAGACAGATTTAGATTATAGACTAATTAAACCTGTTGACTTTGATCCATCACGCAAATATCCGGTAATTATTTATATATATGGAGGCCCCCATTCCCAACTAGTTACAAATCGGTGGCTTGGGGGTTCAAGAATGTGGCAACACTATATGGCACAAAAAGGCTTTATTGGATTTGCTATGGATAATCGTGGTACGCTTGGGCATGGATTTGATTTTGAAAGTAGTATACATCGTCAGTTAGGGAAACTTGAAATGGAAGATCAAATGATGGGTGTTGAGTTTCTGAAGTCATTGCCCTATGTTGATACTAATCGAATTGGGATACATGGTTGGAGTTATGGGGGGTTTATGACTGTTAATCTGAAATTACATTATCCTGAAATTTTTAAAGTTGCCGTAGCAGGCGGACCGGTAATTGACTGGAAATATTATGAGGTTATGTATGGAGAAAGATATATGGATACTCCACAGGAAAATCCTGAGGGATATAAACAGGCAAATCTAATAAACTATGTAGATAGCCTTAAAGGTAAGCTTCTGATCATTCATGGAGCAATTGATCCAGTGGTAGTTTGGCAAAATAGCCTGACTTTCGTCCGGGAGTGTGTGAATAGTAAAAAACAAATAGATTATTTTGTTTATCCGGGACATCCTCATAATGTAAGGGGAGTAGACAGAGTACATCTTATGAGAAAAGTGTCAGGGTATTTTATTAATAATTTGTAATACTTATGAAGTACTTTTATTGATATAACAGGAAAATCTTTGTTATAAAAACCCATTTCTGCCGGGTTTTGTTATTTAGAGATGTTTTTGTTTGCAATAAAATCTCTTAGGTAAATATGCACTGAAAAATCATATTCATCCCGAATTATTCCCAGCTTAATTTTTTTCCCGGGTTTTCTGTAGAAAAATTCATATATATCGTTTATTGATAAATTGTAAGTGCGGTTGTTGTTTATGTATTTTATTTCATCTCCTCTTCT
>DAOVLD010000056.1 GCA_030631445.1 Bacteroidota bacterium | reverse complement strand
CTCAATGATCTGTTTCCCTAATGCAAAAATAAATATAGGACTACGGGTAACCGGAAAACGACCTGACGGATATCATAATATTGAAAGTATCCTATACCCTATAGGTTTGACAGATATGCTTGAAATTTCTGAACAGGAAAAAATTTCAGGTAAAAGTATTTCACTGGTTACAACAGGTATTAAGATTGATTCACCTCCAGAGAAGAACCTGGTTTTTCGCACCGCAGAATTATTAAGAAAAGAATATTCAATACCTCCACTTGATATTCATCTGCACAAGTTAATTCCAACCGGATCAGGTTTAGGAGGCGGCTCTTCTGATACATCTTTTTTACTACGCGTCCTGAACGAAAATTTCAATATTGGGATTACTGAAGAAAAATTGCATGCAATAGCATCAGGTTTAGGTAGTGATTGTCCGTTTTTTCTGAATAACAACAGTGCATTTATTTCCGGACGAGGAGAAAAAATTCAACGAATATCCCTTGACCTTAGCCGGTTCTATCTTGTGGTTGTATATCCTGACATTCATATTGATACGGGTTTAGCTTATTCTCAAATAACTCCTTCAAAACCCGGATTATCCCTGCAGAAACTAATAAAATACCCTGTTAGTCAATGGAAAGAAAATATTTTTAATGATTTTGAGAAGCCTGTTTTTTCAGAATTCCCCAACATTAAAAAAATAAAAGAAAAACTATACAGGATGGGAGCCATTTACAGTTCTTTGACCGGTAGTGGTTCAGCGGTATATGGTTTATTCGACAAAAAGACAGAAACAGACGGGCAATTTGGACATTACCTGGTATGGCAGGAGCGATTAAGTAAAAAGTTAAAAGTTGAAAGTTAAAAGTCCCTCTATTCCTTCTATTCCCTCTATTCCCTCTATTCCCTCTATTCCCTTTACTCCCTTTACTCCCTTTACTCCCTTTACTCCCTTTACTCCCTTTACTCCCTTTACTCCCTTTACTCCCTCTATTCCATCATTTCACTATTCCAGTTCTATCATTAGAATTCCCTTAGCTATTTTCTCCCCCTCTTTCACTTTTAAACTTTTAATAACCCCGGGGCGTGGAGACTTAATCCGGTTTTGCATTTTCATTGCTTCCAGGATCAATATATTATCACCTCTTTTTACTTTTTGTCCTTTTTTCACAAAAACTTTCACAATAGTCCCGGGAATAATAGAAATAACCTTTTTCGCATCCGGAACCGTATATTTCTTCCTGTTTTCAAACTTAGAAGTCAAATTGGTTTTATAACAGGTCCCATCAATATTTAAAGTCTTGAACTTAGATTTAGATTCTATTTCTTTATTTTTCCACTTTTTCATAATAATCCTTTAGCGATTAATTATTTATAAAGCCTTTTGATTAATTCCCAAACTTCCAAATAAACAAGGATGCAAAAGTTAAAAGGCAAAAATATCCAGGCAGAGATCAAACTAAAACGGTGGAATACCATGTTTCTTTTTTGGTCCGGAACTAGATTTATTCTGAGAAACCTCAATAGCATGTAACAGAATCTTCCTTGTCTCCTGTGGTTCGATCACAGAATCGATATACCCTTTTGATGCAGCCACATAGGGATTAGCAAATTTATCCTTATACTCCTTCACTTTTTGTTTTCTAACCTTTTCAGGGTCATCAGATCCCATTATTTCACGTCGGAAAATTATATTTGCTGCACCTTCGGGGCCCATAACAGCGATCTCAGCACCCGGCCATGCAAAAACAAAATCAGCGCGTAAATGCCTGGAATTCATAGCAATATATCCGCCTCCATAAGCTTTTCGCAAAATAACGGTCAATTTTGGAACGGTTGCTTCGCTGTATGCATAAAGCAATTTAGCACCATGCCTGATCACGCCCGCATGTTCCTGATCCGCTCCCGGCATGTATCCCGGCAGGTCAACAAATGTAACTATAGGGATATTAAAAGCATCGCAGTACCTGATAAATCTTGCCGCTTTATCAGAAGAATCAACATCGAGAACACCGGCCAGAACAAGAGGCTGGTTTGCAACAAAACCAATGGTTTGTCCTTCCATACGGCCAAATCCGATAATAATATTGCTTGCCCATCGTTCCTGTATCTCGAAAAAAACCGAATTGTCAGTGATCGCTTTTATCACATTACGAACATCATATGGTTGTTTCGGATTATCAGGAACAATATTATCAATTTTATATTCCTTTTTCGGATCATTTGGTTTAAAAGCTCTTGCCTTTCTGGAATTATTCCATGGTATATAGGTAATAAGTTCTTTTATCTGCTCAAAGCATTGCACTTCACTTTCGGCATAAAAATGAGCATTCCCTGTAATCTCACTATGCACTTTTGCTCCTCCAAGATCTTCCATGGAAATCTCTTCGCCCAGTACAGTTTTAATTACCTCAGGACCGGTAATAAACATTTTCGATATCTTATCAACAACAAAAACGAAATCAGTTAATGCAGGTGAATAGACGGCTCCACCGGCACAAGGACCCAGAATAACAGATATTTGAGGAATTACTCCCGAAGAGAGTGTATTCCTGAAAAAAATCTCACCATAACCGGCAAGTGAATTAACGCCTTCCTGTATCCTGGCTCCACCAGAATCATTAATACCGATCAATGGCATTCTCATTTTTAAAGCATGATCCATGATCTTTGTAATCTTTCTTGAATGCATCAGCCCTAGTGATCCACCGGCAACAGTAAAATCCTGGGCAAAAATACAAATTGGAGCACCATAAATAGTACCGGTACCAATAACAACTCCGTCACCATGAAGGACCTTTTTGTCCATATCAAAATCCCTTGCCTCATGTTCAACGAAAAGATCATATTCGTTAAAAGAATCATCATCCAGCAGAAATATAATTCTTTCCCTGGCAGTAAGTTTACCCATTGATATCTGTTTCTCAATAGCCTTATCACCTCCACCCTTCAGTACCTTTTCACGTCTTTCTTGTAATTCCCTGATTTTTCTTTTTAAAGCCATCTTTAATAGTTTTAATTGGAATTTAATAATTAAAGTAATAAAGTTATAAAGTTCATAAAGTTATAAAGTTATAAAGTAGAAAGTAGGCGTTGAACTTTATAAATTTTCAACTTTTTATTCTTCACTTTCAACTTTACAAACTTTCAACTTTCAACTATTCCATCTTTAAATTCAGGGTACAACATTACAAAAACATCGTAATTAAAAAAAATATTTTTGACAGGTTTATGAAATAATATGTAACTAATCAGTCGGCAGTCTACAGTCGGCAGTCAACAATCGGCAGTCCACAGTCCGCAATTAACAATCGGCGATTCGTAATATATTAGACATTACCTCATCTCATCTTCTCATCTTCTCATCTTCTCATCTTCTCCTTATTTCCTCATTCACTCATTTAAGCATTTAAGCATTCCAATAATATACCAACTGGTTCGGGTATTCAATTCACTATTTTGGAGCATGATAATAAAGGACAATCCCTATTATCGAATAGAGTATATTAGGGATCCATACAGCGATAGCAGGATTTAGAGATCCGGCAATAGCAAACTGTTGGGAAAACTGCATAAAAAATATGTATGAGAAACTAAGAAACAAACCAAACCCTATATGCATCCCAATTCCCCCTTTAATTTTCCTGGCAGACAAAGTTAACCCGATAATGGTTAATATAAATGTCGAAAACGGATTAGCAAATCTCCCATACCATTCCACCAGGAAAAAATCAAGATTATCAGCCCCTTGTAATTCCTGAAGTTCAATAAATTCATCAAGTTCTTTCAGATTCAGGGAAGAAACTGCCAGATCTCTTCTCGAAAAATCATCAGGATGAATCGTTAGAGTTGTATCAAGAAACCTTCCGGTTGATATTGTTTCTTCAGCTCCATTTATATCCCTGATATAATAATTTCTAATAACCCATTTCCTTTTTGCTGTATCCCATTTAACGAAATCGGCTATTAATTTCGACTTTAGATTCCCATCCTCATCAAATTCCTCAATCGAAAACTTATCGCCTGTCATTGTGAAATTCCTGTAATCTTCCATGTAAATGTAAATATTCGGAAATACCTGTTTATGAATATGTATTTCATTAGACCGTACCGGATTATCACGGTAATACATTTCCTCAAACTCCAGTCTTTCACGGTTGGCATGCGGAATAACAAAATTATTTAAGACAAATGAAAAAGATGCGATAATAAAAGCTGCAATAAAATAAGGAACTATAAGACGCATAAGACTCATTCCATTGCTAAGTATAGCAATGATCTCAGTATTATAAGCCATCTTTGATGTAAAAATAATTACCGCTATAAAAGTAAAAAGCGGACTGAACAGGAAAGCAAAATATGGAATAAAATTCAGGTAATAGTCAAAAATAATTGCTTTTACAGGAGCATCATGTTCAATAAAATCATCCAGTTTCTCGGCAAAATCAAAAACTACTGCAATAGTAAGTATCAGTGCCAGAGAGAAAAAGAAGGTCCCCAGGAATTTCTTTATAATATAATAATCGATAATTAATAATCCTGGAAGTTTCATTCGAATATAATCAAGTAAAAAAATAATTAGAGTCCGTCTATAAAGTCCGAAAATTTAAATAAATATAATAAATCACAAAAAACAAGCACCAAAATACAAATAAATCTCAATGACCAATGTTCAAAAAAAGAAAGGCGTAAAAACAATATAATAGGTTAATTCTGTTTTGAATTTTTATTATTTGTTATTTGGAACTTATTTACTCACAAAATAATTAATTTTCAAAGGTGTTCATGAGGTCACTTCGTTCAGTTGTTATTTGCTATTTGTTATTTGTTATTTACCATTTGTTGAAACATATTTTATAATCTCTGCGATACCTTTTTTATCATGTTTCTCTTCCATTCAGAAAATTCTCCCTTGATAATCCGGTTACGGGATTCTTTCACAAGCCAAAGATAAAAACTCAGATTATGAATACTAGCAATTTCCGCACCAGTTATCTCTTTGGCAATTATTAAATGTCGTAAATATGCTTTTGAATATTGTCTGCTAACCTCACAAGACCCGTCAGGATCGATTGGAGAAAAATCATTTTTCCATTTGTTATTTTTAATATTGATAATACCATTATTTGTGAACAACATACCGTTCCTGCCATTACGAGTTGGCATTACACAATCGAACATATCCACACCCAGGGCTATTGACTCAAGGATATTGGCAGGAGTTCCAACTCCCATCAAATAACGTGGTTTGCTTTCCGGAAGTATATCATTAACCACCTCTATCATAGCATACATTTCCTCTGCAGGCTCCCCGACAGACAATCCCCCGATAGCATTTCCAGGTAAGTTGGCTTGTGCAATTTTTTCAGCCGATTTTTTTCTCAGATCTTTGTAGATGCTTCCCTGAACAATTGGGAACAACATTTGTTCTGATCCATATCTTGATGTTGTTTCATTGTATTTTTTTACACCTCTGTCAAGCCAGTTGTGAGTCAATTCCATTGAATCTTTTGCATATTTATATACACAGGGATAAGGAGTGCATTCGTCCAGCGCCATCATAATATCCGAGCCCATGATCCTCTGAATATCAATCACATTCTCAGGAGTAAAAGTATGTTTCGAACCATCAATATGCGATTGAAAATTCACACCGTTCTCTGAAATTTTCCGGTTATCTGCCAATGAGAAAACCTGGTACCCGCCACTATCTGTTAGAATTGGGCGATTCCAATTAATAAACCTGTGTAACCCTCCTGCCTTTTCAATTGTTTCAATACCTGGTCTTAAATAAAGATGATATGTGTTTCCCAGAATTATCCTTGCCCCCACTTCATCCTCAAGATCCCTCTTCATAACACCTTTTACAGTTCCCGCAGTACCAACAGGCATGAATATCGGCGTGGGTATCTCTCCATGTCCGGTAACAATATTGCCGGCCCGTGCAGAAGATCCTGGATCTCTTGATTTTATTTCAAATTCCATGCATTGTAACTTTCGGTTGCAAAGATAAATAAATATGATTCATCAAAATAGTAAGCAGGTATGTATATGGAAAAATGCCTGCCCGCCGTAGTGTACGAAGGCGGGGAACAAATAATGGAATATTGTTTAAAAAAAATTATAATAATAGGTTTGTGTACTTGTCTAACACTAAAATCTTTAATAACTATGCCGAGGTGTTAATTCTTAATTCTTTACTTTTAACTTTATAACTTCATCTTATGTTCGGCCTGGATTTAAAACTTTTTGAACTTATATTACTGGTCCTTTTCGGATTAAGTCTCTTTATTCAATTATTTTACTACTTCTTTTTTTACGGCAGATTAGCATATTATAAATCTCCACATAGCAGTGCTCATAAAAAACCTGTTTCAATAATAATCTGTGCAAAGGATGAAGCAGACAATTTAAAAAAACATCTACCTTCCATTCTCAACCAGGATTATCCTGATTACGAAGTGATAGTAGTTAACGATTGTTCGGAAGATGAAACAGAGCAGGTATTGGAAGGTCTAAAGAAGAAGCATAAACATCTTAAGATTTCAACAATAAAAAAGGATAAAAAGTTCAGGCACGGGAAGAAGTTTGCTTTATTTATCGGTATTAAAACCGCAAAAAATGAATGGCTGCTTCTTACGGATGCTGATTGTTATGCCGAAACAAACCAATGGCTTTACACCATGCAAAAGAGCTTTAAGAAAAATACTTCTTTTGTTTTAGGATATGGCGGATATGAAAAGGAAAAAGGGATACTGAACCAGCTGATACGCTTTGATACCGTTTTTATTGCAATGCAATATTTTGGATTTGCCCTGGCAGGAATACCCTACATGGGGGTTGGACGCAATCTTGCATATCGCCGGTCTTTCTTTTTCGAAAGCCGCGGATTTTCAACACATATCCATTTGAATTCAGGTGATGACGATCTTTTTGTAAATGCAAATGCGAATAAAACAAATACTTTAATTGAGCTTGGGAAAAAGAGTCATATTCGTTCAGTCCCAAAAAAAACATTTTCTGAATGGACAAAACAAAAACGCAGGCATCTTACAACTAGTGCATATTACAGAAACAAGCATAAATTTTTACTTTTTATTGAACCTTTTAGCAGAATAATATTCTATACTGCACTTATCCTGCTTCTTATTCAATGGGTTATCCCTGAAGTGGTTATTGGCATCTTTCTATTCAGGACTATAATTCAGTTAACTTTTTTCAAATTTGCAATGGTTCGTTTGAACGAAAAAAAAATATTGTTATCTTCGTTCCTATTCGATATACTGGCACCTTTTTATAACCTTATTTTTCTTTTATCGGAAAAATTTTTTAGCCCGGAACCAAATAAATGGTAACTAATCAGTACTTAAAGTGAACTAAAGTTGAGTAAGGTAAGTAGGTGAGTAAGGTGAAGAAAAGGCAGAAGGCAGAAGGCAGAAGGCAGAAGGCAAAAGGGAAGAGATAAGAGCAAAGGCGAAGGGGCATGAACTCGTAACTCGTAACACGAAACTCGTAACTCTTTGACACTGCATCACAATTTTTAAATTTTAGTCATTTTGAATTTTAGTCATTCCATACTTTTTATGCTGAGCGCAGTCGAAGCAAAGGCACGGAATAGTTACAATAAATTAATATGAACTCCAATCTTTCAGAAAAAGCACAGTTCGATATCAGGCTTGTGGAAAGAGCTAAAAATGACGATCAGGCTGCATATGCACAATTAATGAACCGATACAAGGAAGCTATTTATTATATGCTGCTTAAAATGGTAAATAATGCAAGTGACGCTGAAGATCTCACTATTGAGGCATTCGGTAAAGCTTTCAAAAATCTTGAACAGTATACCCCAAACTTCGCATTCAGTACATGGTTGTTTAAAATTGCTTCGAATAATTGTATCGATTTTATAAGAAAGAAAAGGATTGATCATATCTCCCTCGATCGTGAAATCGGTGATAAAGACAGGGCTTCGAATATCATTATGGCTGAGGTTCCTGATCCTGAAGAGAACCTTATTAAGAAGCAAAAAGCAAAACTCATGCGGTCGATTGTTACAACCCTCAAACCAAGATACCGGGAACTGGTTGAATTAAGATATTTTAAGGAATATTCTTACGAAGAAATTGCAGATGAACTAAACCTTCCTCTGGGAACTGTTAAAGCCCAGCTTTTCAGGGCACGGGAATTGCTGTACAATATTCTTAAAGATAAGAAAGGGAAGTAAGGTGAGTAGTTGAGTAAGGTGAAGAAAAGGCAGTAGGCAGTAGGCAAAAGGGAAGAATGAAGAGTTTATGGTTTGAAGATGTTTGAAGTTTTTGAACTCGTAACACGAAACTCGTAACTCTTTAACACTGCATTACAATTCTTCAATTTTAGTTATTTATAATTTTAGTCATTCCAAACTTTAGGCACTAAATAGTTACACACTTTGATATTATGACCGGCATAAACCTGGTAGAAAAATATTTCAAAAACCTTAATAACCATCAACAGCAACAATTCATCGAATTGTCAGGGTT
>DAOVLD010000210.1 GCA_030631445.1 Bacteroidota bacterium | reverse complement strand
TGTTAATTACGTTATTAATAACGTTATTCTTGCATAAAATAAAAATCTATACGAAATAATATTTAGATTGTAGTGTTATATAATTTGGACAAAATTATTTTCGTAAATTTAAAAACCTTTATATAATTTTTTTGATGAATAAAATATTGTTCTGGAAATAAATAAATAAATGAGTTAATATGAAAATAATTGATTTAACAGAGGAACATAAGAAATTGTACTATGTATGCCTTGAGGACTGGTGTGATGAAATGAAAGAGGCAGGAAATCATAAGGAATGCTGGTGCAATAAGATGAAAAACAAAGGGCTTGGAGTAAAAATAGCTCTTGATGACAATGGAAAAGTTGGGGGTATGATTCAGTACATCCCTATTGAGTACTCTTCTGCAGATGGAAAAGATTTGTATTTCATCAATTGTATTTGGGTTCACGGATATAAAAAAGGACGAGGGAACTTTCAGAAAAAAGGGATGGGGAAGGCATTGCTCCAGGCGGCTGAGAATGATGTAAAAGACAGGGGAGCAAAGGGCATAGTGGCCTGGGGAATTCCTCTGCCATTCTGGATGAAGGCAGCATGGTATAAAAAGCAAGGATACACTAAAGTGGATAAACCAGGGTTTTTCGGACCTGTCCTTTTATGGAAACCATTCACAGATGATTCAATTCCGCCAAAATGGATCAAAAAAAAGAAAAAACCAGAGAAGATCCCTGACAAGGTAACTGTAACAGGATTTATAAACGGATGGTGTCCTGCTCAAAATATTGTCTTTGAAAGAGCGAAAAAAGCTGCATCAGAATTTGGGGATAAAGTAATATTTAGAGAGATAAATACATTTGACAGAGAAGTCCTGCTGGAATGGGGAATTTCTGATGCATTATATATTGATGATAAAGAGATAAGAACCGGACCGCCTCCATCCTACAAGAAAATAAAGGGAAAAATCGCAAAACAAGTTAAGAAATTATAGAGGGTTGGCTACATAATCTCATCCATCTCGCGGATTTAATGTAATATTAAAAAAAAACAGTATATTTCTCCTGGTATTTATTCAGGCGTTATTACATATTGTGCTGGTTTTCACCTGCTTATACACAAAACTTATTTTTTACTTATGCCAGTTCAAATAAAACAAGTTAAATCAAAAGGTGATCTTCGTAAATTCATTTATCTACCGGATAAATTGCATAAAGATCATGAAACATGGGTGCCTCCTTTATACTCAGATGAGTGGAAGTTCCTTAATCCAAAAGAGAATAAAGCACACTCATATTCAGATACAATTCTTTTTTTAGCTTACCGGGATAATGAAGTTGTTGGGCGGATCATGGGGATTATTAACAAGAACCATAACAAGCTAAATAACATAAAAAGGGGAAGATTCTTTCTACCCGAATCAATAAATAACCAGGAGGTTTTACATGAGTTAATATCCTCTGTTGAAGAGTGGGCGAGAAAAAAAGGAATGGATAAACTGGTAGGTCCGCTTGGTTTTTCTGACAAAGATCCTCAGGGCTTTCTTATTGAAGGATTTGAACACCGTGCAATTATTGCATCAGCATGTAATCATAAATATATGGTGGATCTGATAGCAAATGAAGGGTTTACAAAAGAGATCGACCTTCTTGATTTTGTTATTCCAGTACCCGAGAAAATACCCGGGGTTTATGAAAGAATACTTCAAAGAGCTTCCCGGAAAGAAGGCTTTGTTATACAGGAATTTACTAAACGAAAGGAACTTAAAGCATTTATTATACCTGTACTCAGATTAATGAATGAATGCTACAGTCATATCTATGGCTTCGTTCCTATTGATGAAGATGAGATGATAAAGTTGGCTAATCAATATATACCAATACTTGATCCTAAATATTTAAAAGCTGTTACTCTTGATGGGGAAATAGCAGGTTTTGTAATAGGTATTCCTGATTTTAGTGAGGGGCTTCAAAAATCCCGTGGCAGATTATTCCCGTTTGGAATTTTCAGGATAATGAAGGCAATGAAAAATACCGACAGGGTAAATCTATTGCTCGGAGCAGTTAAACCGAAGCATCAAAACAAAGGGATCAATGTGATGATGGCAGTAAAATTCTTTGAAACTGCAATTGCAAATGGGATTAAAGAACTCGAAAGTCACCTTATTCTTGAAACCAATACCAAAATGTTAGGAGAAGTTGAGAAGGCAAGAGGGAGATTTTGCAAACGATTCAGGATCTTTATAAAAGATCTGTTGTAATGTGTTTCTATTCAATGATCTCCAGGACTAAATATTCATTACAAGAGTAACTGCTGACTGCCGACTGATTAGTTACATAAATTTATAGGTAAACCCAATACTTATTATTTCTTTGAACTGTACCCGCGGACCTGAACCAATCTTAATCCCCTCGTTATCAAAAATTGGCACTTGTATATCATCATCATAAATAAGATGCGTTGAAATGTTAGCGTTAATATTATAGTTAATTTTCATTTTAAGAGTAGCCTCCCAGTCAATATCAATATTTTGTGGATTTTCTAAATAATTTGTAAACAAAGTAAGCTTATTACCAAGTGAGATATCGTCATTGAATTTAAGCAGGAATTTTGCTTTCACATACCCTCCCATTTCTGATTTAATTTTCCGGTCCTGATCCAGGCCATATTTAGTTTGGTCTATATTAATAGTATCTCGTACAATTGTCAATTTTGAGGTTATGGGGGATATCAACAGTGATGCAGTTTTGCTGGGTTTATAATCCAGACCAAGGGCAAAAAACAGGTGACCGGGAGACATAAAAGAGGATACTATTACAGAATCGTTAGGATAATTATAACCAGCGGCAATTTGGCTCTTCAAACTAACAAGAAAACTGTAATACCAATTTTTCAGGCTTTCCTTCCCATTCTTTTTCATCATCTCGCGGCTAAGCTTACCAAAAGCTTTTTGGCCGAATTTTGTATTGATCTCCCATAAATCATCATTTTTCCTCAGCCCCTTTTCTCCCGTTTTCATTATTCCATATTTAATCCGAAAGTTATTTTCCCACTTGGTCTTGCTTTTTGTGTAATTGGCAAACGAAGTAAAATCTCCAAGTGCCGAAACAGAACTCTCTCCCCCTTTAACCCAGTTTGATAAATATCCCTGTGTGAAGTTTATTCCTGATTCAGCGCCTAATTTCCAATAAACCGGCTTAACCACAACCGGTGTTATCTTACGAAGGTCAGCATCCGGTTTTTCTTCTTTAAACTTAAAATTATCAATTTTTTTATTCCGGCTGAATTTTTTGAAATAAATACCATCATCCAGTGTAAGCTTTATACCTTTCCGCCCAACATTCTCCATCCACAGCCCGATTGAATCCATCACTTCATTTTTTAACCAGAACCTGGAAAAACTTTTTTCCTTTTTATTAACCCATACATTTGTTGAATCATTAGCCAGATTCATAATCCAAACCAACATCGAATCTTTTCTTATCTCCTCAACAAGTACATTCACAGCATATCTTAATGAATCACCAATCCAGGGTTTGTTAATTTCGGTAAACGGAATATCAAGAGTGTCAGCAAGGTATAACCTTATAGAATCACCTATATGTATAATTGTAGAATCATCAAACTGTAAAAGCAATGTGTCAGGTTCCTGTACTTTCATTCCTATGGCAGCAACCGAATCAGAACTGGCTGCTGTTAAAGAGTCCATTTTCTGTAATAAAATCGTATCACTAATATCCAATAATTGTCCTGATGTTACTGTATCAATTTGTGTTTCCATTGCACTGTCAGGCAATAATTTCATCTGTGGCAGAGAAATTGAATCTTTTAGTGAAATGATAGAATTGAGATTATAATAGGGATAGGATTCGAGAAATTTCATGGTTGAATCAATAGGACTGTTTATCACATAACAGGCAATCCGGTATAAAGCATAACGAAAAGGATCGTC
>DAOVLD010000178.1 GCA_030631445.1 Bacteroidota bacterium | reverse complement strand
CTGACATCAGGGATGAACATAAAATACACCCACAACAATCCTGAAAGGAAAATTGCAAGCAATACAACAACAATTGCTTTGGTTATTCCCAATCCCAGCTTTACCGGTAAGGTTTTACGACCATACTCATGGTCACCTTCATAGTCCTCCATGTCTTTAATAAGTTCCCTGATTAATGTAAGCCAGAATGCAAAAATTGCAAAACCACCAACCCAACCTAAAAGAATGTTAAAATTTGCATGGTAATCAATCATTACCTTACCATACTCTGCATTAAGGCATGGAACTTCAAATAAAACTACCATAAATGGTACTAATCCTGTAAGAAAAGAGACGATAATATTTCCTATAAGAAATTGTCTTTTATAAGTTGTTGAATAAAACCATAGAAGTCCGGGGATAAGGACAAAAATTACAGCAAGAATGGACAGATGAATTGAAAAAGATACAAAAATCCCCAGAGCTACTCCCGTGAAATTCATACCGATATGAATAAGCATTGCAGTTCTCCGTGAAATTTTCCTGCCTACAATTACATTATCAGGGCGGTTATATACATCTGTCTTAATATCAAAATAGTCGTTAATAACATACCCTGCACCGGTAATCAACATAGTAGAAAGAACAAGCAAAGCGAAATAGAACTCATTGAATTGCAGCACGAAATCTTTAAAATGGATCACTTCCTCATTTGATACCACAGACAATTTATTTAGCAAAGGATAAATTATGCTCCACCGCATAAGGTATTGGGTTACAGCAATTATCAATAGATTTTGCACTCTGATAAGTTTGAAAAAAACTTTCATCTGTTTACAATTTATTTTTAATGGTCAGATGCAGCTTACACCCAGTGTTTATTAAGACGCAACACTTGTTCAATCACATCGCGTACACATCCGTTACCACCTGTAAAATTTGAGACATATTTTGATATCTGTTTCACCTCAACAACTGCATCATCAGGGCATGTTGGAAAGCCAACCATTTTCATAACTTCCAGATCTGGCAGATCATCGCCCATATATAAAACATCTGATGCTTTAATCCGGTATTTTTTTAAAAAACCAATAATATCTGATTTTTTATTTGTTGAACCCGGGTAAATATCGTATACTCCAAGTTTCTGATATCTATTAAGAACATTCGTCATTTCTCCTCCGGTTATTATTCCGACAGGATAATTTTTATTTACAGCCCTTTGCATTGCAAAACCATCTCTTATACTTGAGGTACGAATAAGGTTTCCATCTGTATCAAGCAACATAGTTTGTTCTGACAATACTCCGTCAACGTCAAAAACAAACGCTTTTACTCTTCTGAGTTGTTCCTTAAAATTACTCATATTCTTAACTATTCAGAATGATTACAATTTTCCTGATATTAACTTACCGTGATCTCGAAATAAGCAAAAGCTTAAAAAACGGCTAAAGTTAGCTGAATTCACGGGAATAAAAAAAGCCCTGAATTGATCAAGGCTTTTTTTGTTAGTTAAAACCGGCTTTACTTATCAAATTCGTCTTTCTTAATCTCAGTCAGCCTTAGCATATAGTTCGAGTAGGCATACGGGTTAACCCTTTTGTAACAGTCATCAAAAGCATCACCGCTCACCAGCACTGTTTCTCCCTGTTCAAATGGTGTCAACATATCCATCACTTCTCCGGCATCACAAATCTCAAAATGTGCAGAGGAAACACTAGTTTGAAATTGAGCATAACTGGTTTCTTCAATATATATAATAATACCCTCGGCTTCAATAAGGGAAAATCGTACATCTCCATCACAACCACATTTAGGTTGCTTTTGACATCCGGGTTGTAATGAGAAAACCAGAACTCCAAATATAAATATGAACTTATGAAACCTACGCATTGCGAAAGTCAATCTTTTCTATATGAATATCTAAAAATCATATTTATTATCCTCTATCAGCTTATCTGCAATTCTTCTCCTGGCTTCTTTGGTGTTTACGCCATTTATGGCAGTGTAATAGTTAGTTCCTTTAACCAGCAGGTCTTTCACCTCCCCTTCAGCAAATGAATAAATTGCATCTTTTGCAAATTTACTTATTTTTCCTGAAGCATCATAAACAAAAACATCGATTATATCTTTATACACCTTTATCTGCTCTGCATCCTTAATGTTCTCAAGTTTCTCAACACGAAGCAGTGATGATTCCGAGACATAAAGTAGCATAATAATATCTGCAATATTATTCAGTATCTCCTGTTCGTACACCAGTTTCCGCTGGAATTTCTCAGAAGCGGTATGAATAAGAAACAGGGCAATTTTCCTGAAGTTTCTGATAACTTGTTTCTTTTCAGTATAAAAATCACCTTCCGGTTCAGGGGTGCTGGATAAATTAACAAGGTCTTTATACGCTTTTTCAGCTTCACCGAACAGGTCAAAATATCCTTTAGCACCTCTCTTCAGGACAGTATCAACAACGAGTATTTTATTTATCTCGTTTGTACCTTCAAATATCCTGTTTATTCGCGAGTCACGATATCCCCTGTCAACATCCAATTCAGCCGAATAACCCATTCCGCCATGTATCTGGACATTATCATCAACAATATAATCGAGTACCTCAGAGCCAAATACTTTAAGAATAGCGGCTTCGACAGCAAATTGTGCAAAAGCATCAATTGTGGTCTTTTCTTTAGTATTTCCCTCAAGATTTTGCTCAACATACTGATCGATATTATAACTTGCCCTGAAAACAGCCGATTCAGTAACAAAATTATTAATGACTTGCTCTGCCAGTTTATGTTTTATTGATCCGAAAGTACCGATCAGTAATCCGAACTGTTTTCTTTCATTGGCATACTGAACAGATTGATTAATAGCGTATTTTGCAGCTCCCAAAACATTTCCACCAAGTTTGATCCTTCCCATATGAAGTATATTCAGTGCGATCCTGAATCCTTGTCCCCGATTTCCAAGAAGGTTTTCTACCGGTACTTTACAGTCATTAAAAAAAAGCTGACGGGTTGATGAGCCTTTTATGCCCATTTTTTTCTCCTCCGGATTAAACACTATGCCCGGGAAGTTACGTTCAACAATAAAAGCACTGAGCACTCTGTCATTATCAATTTTTGCAAATACAGTAATAATATCGGCAAATCCCGAATTAGTTATCCACATTTTTTGTCCGTTAAGCAGGTAATATTTACCATCTTCTGACAGTATTGCATTAGTTTTGCCGGCATTGGCATCTGAACCGGCACCCGGTTCAGTAAGAGCGTATGCTCCTTTCCATTCACCTGATGCAAGCTTTGGAAGATACTTGTCTTTTTGCTGGTCATTACCATAATAGAGGATTGGCAATGTACCAATACCGGTATGGCATGAATAAGCCACAGCAAATGAATAACCTGCCCCCATTACATCACCTGCGAGCATCGAGGTTACGAAAGACTGATCAAACCCGTCATATTTTTCCGGAAGAGAGATACTCAGAAGGCCAAGATCTCCGACTTTGGTTAAAAGGTCTGCCATCAGTCCTTCTTCCTGCTGGTCAATCCTGTCAAGATTCGGAAAAACTTCGGTATCCAGAAAATCCCGGCATGTTTGAGCGATCATTTTCTGCTCTTCGTCAAACTCTTCAGGGATAAAAATATCTTTTGCTTCTGTTTCCATAACAATAAATTCACCACCTATAACTTGTTTGTTTTTTTCCATAATTTATTTTTTATCAGGTTTTATTTCTTTCTGTTTCCTTTCAGGTCATATCCCTAATGATAAAGCTGCAATTTCAGCAATATCATAATTCTTCACTTCCTCTACTTTATCTTTATATTTAATTCCATCTGTGATCATAGTCATACAATATGGGCAAGCTGTTACAATAATATCAGCTCCGGTTTTAAGTGCTTCTTCAGTTCTTTCAATAAATATTTCTTTATCCCCCTTCTCAGCTTCTTTAAACATCTGACCTCCGCCTGCTCCGCAGCAAAGAGCATTACTTTTATTCCTCTTCATTTCTTTCTTTTCCGATGGAATAAAATCAAGCACTTTTCTGGGTGCAGCATATTCGCCGTTTGCCCTGCCCAGATAACAAGGATCATGGTATGTAATGGTTTTTTCGTTAAAAATTGCAGACTTAACCTTCAAATTTCCAGCTTCAATCTGATCTCTCAAAAACTGTGTATGATGAATCACCTGGTAATTTCCATTATATTGAGAATATTCGTTTTTAAAAGTATTAAATGCATGAGGATCGCAAGTTATAATTTTTTTTACTTCATAGCCATTCAGTATCTCAATATTCATCATTGCCTGCATCTGGAAAAGCATTTCATTACCAGCTCTTCTTGCTACATCGCCGGTTGAAGATTCTTCAGTACCCAGAACTGCATAACTTACACCTAAATGGGTAAGTATCTTTACAAAAGCTCTGACAACGCTTTTATACCGGTCGTCAAAAGCCCCGGCACTACCGACCCAAAAAAGATACTCCGGTTTCTCTCCTTTTGCAAAAAGATCGGACATAACCGGAACATTTATCTTTTGTTTTTCCATAAATGCTTATCTCTGGTGTATTCTAAAAAGTTCAAAGTTCAAAGT
>DAOVLD010000006.1 GCA_030631445.1 Bacteroidota bacterium | reverse complement strand
CCGGGATCAGAAAAATAAGAGTAATTTAGGATATAAAAAACAAGCCGGCTGATTGTTAACAATAATAAAACCAGAGTTAACCGCTTTAATAGTAGTGAAATATTAACAAAATATTTTTTCATTATAATTGGAAGGACTAAACAGCTTGCAAATGTAAGAAAAAATAGTTGCCTTAGTAATCATGTTTAATAACAACTATAGCTCATCAATTAATTGACAAAAGTCATATAACTTCTTGGTTATTAATGCTTAATTTTGCAAAAAATACATACACATCATGAATCCATCTCATATTGAACACATTGGAATAGCAGTTACAAGTCTGGAGGAAGCTATCCCCTTTTACGAAAAAGTATTAGGACTGGATTGTTATAGAATAGAAGAAGTAAAAAGCCAAAAAGTAAAAACAGCCTTTTTTAAAGTAGGGCAGACAAAGATTGAGTTACTTGAACCTACTGATCCTGAAAGTCCTGTTGCAAAATTCATTTCAAAAAAAGGAGAAGGCATTCACCATATTGCTTTTGCAGTTAGTAATATTAACCGGAAGCTGCAAGAAGCTGAAGAAAAAGGAGTGAGACTTATTGATAATGTTTCAAGAAAAGGAGCAGAGGGAATGGATATCGGTTTTCTTCATCCCAAATCAACTTTTGGAGTATTGACCGAACTTTGTGAGAAAAAGGAGGAATAGTCGACTGCCGACTTAAAAATGCAAAGTATAATGAAATTAGCTAATATCAAGGCATAAACGATAAAATTCAGATATATAATTAATTATGATCCATGGATAATCAGGGAAAACTAAAAGAACTTATTGAATTGCGCGAAAAAGCTAAACTAGGTGGTGGAGAGAAACGCATTAAAGACCAGCATAACAAAGGCAAATTTACTGCACGCGAAAGGATTGAAATACTGCTTGATGAAGGAAGTTTTGAGGAGTTTGATATGTTTGTTACTCATCGCTGTAAAGATTTTGGTCTGGCTGATAAGCAATATCTTTCGGATGGAGTGATAACCGGACACGGAACAATTGATGGCAGGGTTGTTTACATTTTTTCTCAGGATTTTACTGTATTTGGCGGATCATTATCAGAAACTTTTGCGAAAAAAATTTGTAAAGTGATGGATCAGGCTATGAAAGTCGGAGCCCCTGTTATTGGTATAAATGATAGCGGTGGAGCCCGCATACAGGAAGGAGTTCATAGCCTGGCTGGTTACGCTGAGATTTTTGAACGTAATATTCTTGCATCGGGTGTTGTACCACAGATATCAGCAGTATTTGGTCCTTGTGCCGGAGGTGCAGTCTATTCTCCTGCTCTTACCGATTTTATCATTATGAGTGATAAAACCAGTCATATGTTTGTAACCGGTCCAAAAGTAACCAAAGCTGTTACAGGTGAAAGTATCACAACCGAGGATTTGGGAAGTGCAAGTGTTCATGGTTCTAAATCGGGGGTAACACATTTTGTTGCAGATAATGAAGAAGAAGGATTGATGCTTATTCGCAAATTGCTTTGCTACATGCCTCAGAATAATCTTGAAGATCCACCACAGACCGAATGTAACGACCCGATAGACAGACTTGAAGATTCGCTTAACGAAATAATCCCTGAAAAAACCAGTCAGTCATATGATGTTAAGGATGTTATATATTCTATTATTGACAATGGCGAATTTCTGGAGGTACATCGCCGCTGGGCAAAAAACATTGTTGTAGGTTTTGCGAAATTCGATGGAATGCCTGTTGGAATAGTTGCAAACCAGCCGATATTCCTGGCAGGTGTGCTGGATATAAACGCGTCAAAAAAAGCAGCCCGGTTTGTCCGTTTTTGTGATGCTTTTAATATCCCGGTAGTTACCCTGGTTGATGTACCCGGATTTCTTCCCGGTAGTGCTCAGGAGTATGAGGGGATAATAACTAATGGTGCAAAACTTATGTTTGCATACGGTGAAGCAACTGTTCCGAAAATTACTATTACACTTAGAAAATCATATGGAGGAGCCCATTGTGTTATGTCTTCAAAACAATTAAAAGGCGATCTTAATTATGCATGGCCAACAGCTGAAATAGCTGTAATGGGTTCACAGGGGGCTGTCGAGATTTTGCATGGAAAAAAACTTAAGGAACTAACTGATCCGGAAGAAAGATCAAAATTTATTGCTGAGAAAGAATCGGAATACAGAATGAAATTTGCAAATCCTTATCAAGCTGCAAAATTTGGATATATTGATGATGTTATCGAACCAAGAAATACACGTTTCAGAATTATTCGTGGATTGAAAACACTTGGAACAAAAAAAGACATCAATCCTATGAAGAAACATTCAAATATCCCATTATAGTAAGAAGGCTAAGGCTAAGGCTGAGGCTGAGGAAAAGAAAGAATAAAGAATTATATTTTGAATTAGATAAATGCAAAGTTCAAGGAACAAGTTAATATAAAAACATAAAAAACCTTAGCCTTAGCATTTAATAAGAGAATGATTAATAAATTAACATAACTTGATATATATCAATGAATAACTTTGAAATTCCGATACAGTTAACTATTAAACAATTTGATCTTTCAGCTATCGATTCTGACGGATTGGTACTGGTAATAGTCGGATATTGTATTGTTTTTATGGCTCTGTTATTGCTTTATTTATTTTTCCGGTATATAATTCCATCAATACTTAGAGTTGAAATAGGAAAAAACAGGTTTCATAAAGGTTCTGACCCTTCAGCAAAAAATCAAAAAATTGAGATAACAGGAGAGGTGAATGCAGCAATTAGTATGGCATTATATCTGTATCTGAATGAACTGCACGATGAGGAAAGCAATATTCTTACAATAAAAAGGGTGTCGAAAGTATATTCACCATGGAGTTCAAAAATATATGGTGTAAGATGAAAATGTAATAAATCAGTACTTAAAGAGAACTGAAGAATTAAGTAAATGGAAAGAGGTGAAGTTTTAACCGGATTTTATTGGTTGAAAAAGGATTTTGCGAGGAGCGAAGCGACGAAGCAAACTCCCAAAAACAGCTAGAATGTTAAATAGTTGGACTATCATAAGCTTTACGAAAAGTCAGGTGAGATTGCTTCACTTCGTTCGCAAAATCCGTATACTTATTATGCTTTAATGGGATGCACAAATTTTAACCGAAAAATGAAATATGAATTCTGTAGGTACTTTAGTTACTTCTTCATTTAATCCGGGAATTAATAAGAAACGAACATGAAAAAATTCAAATTTACAATTCATGGTAATATATACGATGTTGAGATCAATAATTTTGAGGGAAATATCGCCGAAATTGAAGTTAATGGTACATTATATCAGGTTGAGGTACATAAAGAAGTTAAACAATCAAAAACTCCCACCTTAGTACGTTCTGTTATTCCTGAACAAAAAAAGCAAATAGAAAAAGCTGAGCGTGGTTCGACAATAGCAGTTAAAGCTCCTTTACCGGGAAATATATTAAAAATTTTTGTAAAATCCGGCGATATAGTTAAGAAAGACCAAAAGCTTCTTGTTATGGAAGCTATGAAGATGGAGAATGTTGTACTTGCTGAAAAAGATGGTGTTATTGAGTTAGTTAAAGTGCAACAGGGGATGTCTGTTCTTCAGGGAGATACCCTGGTTGAGATGGTATGATCAGACATTCCGGATGTATAATTAGTGTCTGTCCATAAAGTCAGTAAAAATTGATTTAAGAACAAAGCCTGCCCCGAACACAAAGTGCCGGGGGAACACCGATTAACGATTTGCGAAGTGGTTGAAAATCTGAAATCTAAAATCGTTAACTTTTCTCATGAACGAAGTGAGTAATCCTTGTTCGATATTCAAAATGTTCCAATATTTTAATATTAAATACAAGCACTAATTAATAAAAAGAAAGATTTGAATTTCAAATAAACATGAAAAAACTTCTTACTATTGCCGGCATAATTGTTTTACTTTCCTGTATTTCATTTGCTTTTAACAGTCAGGATAAACAAGCAGCCGGTTCTTTTCAAAAAGAGAAAATTATTAATTCTTCCGAACCCGGATTTTTTGATCCATCTGCCGGAGCTTTGCGAGGTTTAAAACAATTTTTTGAATATTCCGGTTTCAATAATGTTACCGCCGGTCATCTGGTCATGATATTAGTTGGATTGGTTTTTATTTTTCTTGCAATAAGGTTTGGTTATGAACCATTGCTTTTAATTCCTATCGGTACCGGTATACTGATAGGAAATATTCCTTTTCTTCAAGTCGAAGGTGTTAATTTACAGTTGGGTATTTACCAGGAAGGTAGTGTTATGAATTACCTTTATTTCGGGGTACTGAAGGGTATTTATCCCCCTTTAATTTTTCTTGGTATCGGAGCAATGACTGATTTCTCATCCCTTATCTCGAACCCAAGACTGATGTTGCTTGGGGCTGCTGCTCAGGTTGGGATATTTATTACTTTCCTGGGAGCCCTGGTTCTTGGTTTTGCACCTCCTGAGGCAGGAGCTATAGGTATTATCGGTGGGGCAGACGGTCCAACAGCAATATTTCTTTCATCGAAACTGGCTAACGGAATAAATATACTGGCAGATGGAACAACAGTTAAAAACCTGATAGGTCCGATTGCTATAGCAGCTTATTCATATATGGCGCTTGTACCGGTTATTCAACCGCCAATCATGAAACTGTTTACTACCCGTAAAGAAAGACTGATTAGAATGAAACCACCAAGGGCTGTTTCAAGGAATGAAAAAATAATGTTCCCCATTACGGGCTTGTTGCTAACTGCCTTTATTTCTCCCAGTTCTCTTCCCTTGCTTGGTATGTTATTTTTCGGAAACCTTTTAAAAGAGTCCGGTGTTACTAAACGATTAGCTGAAACAGCCAGAACCTCACTTATTGATATTGTTACAATTGTACTGGGACTGACAGTTGGGGCGTCAACACAGGCAGATGTTTTCCTTACGTCTGAATCAATGCTTATTTTTATCCTTGGTGCGTTATCGTTTATGATTGCTACTGCCGGAGGATTGATCTTTGCCAAGGTTATGAACCTGTTTTTAAGCAAAGAGAATAAGATAAATCCTCTTGTGGGGGCTGCCGGTGTTTCTGCTGTTCCTGATAGCGCAAGGGTTGTGCAGAATATTGGATTGAAAGAAGATCCTTCAAACCACCTTCTTATGCATGCAATGGCTCCTAATGTATCCGGTGTAATCGGATCAGCTGTTGCTGCCGGTATTCTTCTGAGTTTTTTATTGTGAAATAAAGAGTTTCGGGTTTCGTGTTACGTGTTACGGGTTAAGGAGATTAACCAGGCTAGAAAATATATCTTACAGAAATACCGCCTCCATCAAACCATCCTCCTGTGTAACCGATAAGGTTGAAAGCAGGTTTCCAGTCAATGCTGAGAGAGATCGGTATCTCATCAAAAGAATATTCCAGTCCGAGGATAGCATCAATACCAACTATTGTGTAGTTACTTCCGGCATCAGCCCATGGAGCATCCGGATTATACCACCATCCAATATGTGCACCGGCGCCATAGAAAACTTTCAACTCACTTATCTTGAATGGGTCAGCATGGATCTCATACAGTCCTGTAATAACCCATCCCTGCCACCTTGTGGATACTATCCCTTCAAGGGCAGTGGTAGTGCTGATGAAATGCTTTATAGTAATTCCCTGCGCCGGACCGCCCCGTATCCCGATTCCGGTTCCGTAATCCTGGGCTTGCAATGCTCCAAACCCTACAAAGGACAGTAGTATTAATAGTAGAAATGCTTTTTTCATGATCAGTCTTATTGAAGTGATTTGCAGGGCAAAGATAAAACTTAACAATGCAAAAAAGTTAAAAAAAGAAAAAAAATTAGGATATTTGTAACTATTCAGTACTTATATCAAAAAACACACAAGTGGGACAACAACAAAACATTGCTGAAGCGGGGATTGCCGGGCCAAAGGTGAGATCTGATTGTTATGTGAAGTTGGAACTGACTGAAAAAGGAGGTATCCGGATAGACTTAGATTCAAAAGTAAAGTCAATGTACGGGTCATCTATTGAGCAGCTATGTCGCGACGAAATTGAATTCTTCGAGATTGATAATATTAAACTAACACTGAAAGATGCAGGTGCATTGCCATTTACAATATCTGCCAGACTGGAAGCAGCTGTTAAACAAATATCTGATACCGGTAAAGAATTTATTCCGGATATAATAGATGAAAACAAAGATACTCCTGTTAGGGACCGTTTCAGGTTTTCCAGATTATATCTTCCGGGCAATAATCCAAAAATGATGCTTAATGCCGGTGTTCACAATCCTGACGGTATTATCCTTGACCTTGAAGATTCTGTGGCACCTGCAAAGAAGATGGAAGCGAGATTTCTTGTTCGTAATGCTTTGCGTCAGGTTAATTTCTATGGATCTGAAAGGATGGTTAGAATAAACCAGCTTCCTGATGGGTTGGTGGACCTGAAATATATAATTCCACACAATGTGCATGTGATATTGGTTCCTAAATGTGAAAATGCTTTACAGATAAAGCAGGTTGAAAAAGAAATCAGTAATCTTATTAATAAGCATAAAATCACACATGAGGTCTTTCTGATGCCAATTATTGAAACTGCACTTGGTGTGGAAAAGGCATTTGAGATTGCTTCAGCATCTGAAAGTATTGTTGCGTTGGCGATAGGTCTTGAAGATCTTACAGCCGATCTCGGTGTGATTCGCACAAATGAAGCAACAGAAACGCTATTTGCACGTACACGTCTGATTAATGCATGCAAAGCTGCAGGAATACAGGCAATTGATTCTGTTTTTTCAGACGTAGGAGATATGGAGGGACTGCGGCAAAGTGTGAAAATTTCCAGGTCACTTGGTTTTGAAGGGATGGGTTGTATCCATCCACGACAGATAAGTATTATCCATGAATGTTTTGCTCCTTCAAAAGAAGAAATAGAGAAAGCACAAAAAATTATGGATGCTTTTTATTTAGCCAGAGAAAAAGGACTTGGCGTGGTTGCCCTTGGATCAAAAATGATCGACCTTCCTGTAGTGAAAAGAGCTGAGAAAACGATTAACCTTGCAGTAAAACTTGGATTGATATCGGGACAAGATACAACATAGGCATGACAGAAACCAAATTAATAAAAAACGCTGCCGAACGAAATGTTCCGCTGGAAATTAACGGGAAGCCTGTGGTTCCTTATAAAGGAGTAGGTAAGCATAATCCGGCGGGTGCAAAACACGGTCCGAAAATTTATTCATGTAAAGATTTTCCTTCAGATGGGAATAAGCGTGTAGGAACACTTATGGAAGCTCTTAAAAAAGCAGGGTTGAAAGATGGCATGACTGTTTCCACTCATCATCATTTCAGAAATGGGGATATGCTTGCAAACCAGTTGTTTGATATTGCTAAAGAAATGGGAGTTAAGGACCTTCGCTGGTTTCCTTCTGCTTCATTCCCATGTCATGAACATCTAATTCCATACCTTGAAGACGGAACAATTCATCACATTGAAGGTAGTATGAACGGAGCACTTGGGCGTTTTGCATCACAGGGAAAAATGAAAGGGGTAGGAGTACTTCGCTCTCATGGCGGACGGTACCAGGCTGTTCAGGATGGTGAGGTGAAAATTGATATTGCTGTGATTGGTGCAGCATGTGCCGATCCCTTTGGGAATTCTAATGGATTGTATGGAGACTCCGCCACCGGTTTGCTTGGTTTTGCCCTGGCTGATTCACAGTATGCTGATAAAGTGATTGTTGTAACAGATAATATGGTCCCGTTTCCTTGCGTACCATGGCAGATACAAGGTAATTATGTAGATTATACTGTTGAAGTTGATAAACTTGGTGATCCGGAAAAGATTATTTCCGGTACTACAAGGATCACTAAAAGTCCGGACAGATTACTTTTGGCTGAAATGACTGCTAAATTCTGTGATGAAACAGGAATTATCCATGAGGGTTTTTCATTTCAATCAGGCGCCGGTGGTACATCGCTTGCAGTGGGGGAGTATTTTAAGAAGATTATGCAGAAAAAGGGGATAAAAGCAAGGTTTGCAAGGGGAGGAAGTAATAAGTACCTTGTTTCTATGCTCGAAGAAGGTCTTATTGAATATATCCTTGATGGACAAACTTTTGACCTGGAAGGGATTCGTTCAATGGCAGAAAACCAGGGACATGTCTGGACCAGCCCTTTTACTTCATATAATTATCATGGAAAAGGAAATTTTGCAGGTATGGTAGATGTTGCTATTCTTGGTGCAACTGAAGTAGACGTAAATTTTAATGCTAATGTTGTAACTCATTCCGACGGATACTTGCTGCATGGAATAGGAGGGTGGCAGAATTGCCTGTTTTCAAAAACAGTAATATTACCCATCCCATTGTTTCGTGATCGTATACCTGTGGTTGTTGATGAAGTTACGACACTGTGCGGACCAGGAGAACTGATCGATGTAATAGTAACAGAAAGAGGGATTGCTGTAAATCCATTAAGAACCGATTTGCTTGAGAAACTTAAAGGCTCTGACCTGCCTGTAAAAAGCATAAATGAACTAAAGGATGAAGCTGAAAAGATATGCGGGAAACCCGAAAAAGCACATTTTGACGATCAGATAATTGCTGTAACTAAATGGGTGGATGGAACTGTGCTTGATGTTGTAAGAAAAGTTCGCTAACGCTCACGTCATATACTCGCTATAGCCCGTGTTATTCGATCCCTTCGGTCGTGTCATATGTTCGCTTCGCGAACGTCATTTGGTCGCTAACGCTCCCGTCATTAGTACGCCTGCGGCGTACGTCATTTGTTGTCATTATCATCATTAATGACCACTTAATGACTTCTTCAATGACCACTTAATGACCTCTTATACTTTACCTGATACTTCTTCCGTCTTCAAAATGATTCTGAGGTTTCTCTTCACAAAAGAAAATTCGTATCCGCACTGTGTCTCTCATGAAGTTTATCCTTCCAATTTCAACATCTGTAATATTTAATCCGGTTCTTTTCTTCAGATCAGCAATCAGTTCTTCTTTTTTATCCGGACTGATCAAGTCAATCTTTTCGTAGTTGATAAATTTTGAGTTCTCGGTATTTTTTTGCCAGAATAACTCAGCCGCCCATGCAACGAACAAAATGATCATATTTATGAAGAGCAATTCCACATAACTGGTTTGATCGTTAAGCATAGCATTTATAACAGATATTCCGATAACCAGGAACAGATATGTCATCTCCTTTACAGGTATTTGTCTGGTCCGGAATCGCAGGATACCAAACAGGGCAAACAGACCGATAGCAACCCCTGTACTAAGATCAGCAATACTTACAAGTGAATAGGTTACAAGGAAAACAATAGTGCTTACTAAAATGAATGAGAAAAAATATTCCTTTCTCCGGGCAAGGGGGTAATATAAAAACCTGACAAGGATGAGCACTACCAGAAAGTTAAAAGTGAACCTGACGAGCAGCTCAAAGAAATTGAGAACATTAATGAATTCTACACCGAATATCTGTAATAACTCAGGAAATAAGTTGATGATGGAATTTCCCATGGCTTATCTGTTTAAGTGTTAGTAATTTTGGTTTGTAACGGTTATATTTAATTCCCGGATAGGTTAATACTATCCCTAAAAGATACTTACTAAGTCCCTGCGAAAAGATCCTGTAATCCAATAACAGGTTAATAAAATCAGATCGTGATGAGGACCTGCTATGTTTAACTTCAGCAATAGCAATAAAAGGTAGTTCAAATTCTTTATCATTACCGGTAAACCGCAGACCTGTATCAATCGTAATTCTCTCTTTCACAGTTTTATGTACCAGGGTTAGCCTGTTGAATTTGGTGCGGATCCTCGGGATAAGATCTTTAGCCTCGTAAGGTACAAGTTGATTTATGAAATCAGCTGATTCTCCAACCAGGGCTTCCTCAAATGCAGGTCGCCTGATACGTGTTTTAATAGTCCTTCTTTTGTTGTTCTTGAATTTTACTTCGAGAAAAACAATTCCGGAATCAACATATTCCCTGAATCGTACTTTGTATCTGTTTAATTGTCTGTTATGATGAACAGAGTACATATTGAATTCAGGAGTGTCAAAATACAGATTGCTGTAAGGGAAAATTGATCCTGACTTTTCTTCCAGTATTTTATAATCAGCAGACAGGTTTTCAAGTATTCCGGGAAGCAATTCTGAGGAGAAAATGAACTTAGTATCGATCCGGTCCATTAACCTGACTTTATCCATTTTTTCCAGGGAAATGGTATCAAAATTCTTTATAATATGTTTCAAATTACTCAAACCGGATGATTAAAAAATAATGTCGCAAATTAAATAGAAAATGTATGAATAAAGCATAGTTATACCAATAAATTTCAGAAAACAGGAAACAAGTAGAAGGGAATAGAGGGAATAAAAGGGATAAAGGGAATAGAGGGAAAAGAGGGAATAAAAGAATTGTGATGCAGTGATGCAGTGTGAAGAGTTACGGGTTACGGGTTCGACATTTATTATTTAAATGATAAATTTTCACGTTTAAATCCATATTCCCTGCCATGCCGGCAGCCAGGCAATATTCCAGGATAACTACGTATTATCCTGAAGAACCTTATTTTTTTGGTGACAAGTGTTGTTTGTTATGGAAAATGATAAAGCGATAATAAATTACAAAAGGGAGTATTATATGGAATTCGTTTTTTATTGGTAAAATGAGCATTATATGGTAATTTGCGTTAGAATATAATGCTGGCAATGACCATGAAACTCAGAATTGATGGTTACTCGTTTGGAAGGATGACTGTTGGAGGGAAAGAGTTCACGTCGGACCTGATCATTCATCTGGACGGACACATTCAGGATAACTGGTGGCGAACACAGGGCCACAAACTTATTCCGGGCGATATTACCACAGTGCTTGACGCTGGTCCTGAGAAGCTGGTCATTGGAACCGGAGCCAACGGCCTGATGAGTGTATCTGAGAGTGTACTTGATCTGTGCGAAAACCGTGGAATTGAAGTCGAAGTATATCGCACGGCTGAGGCTGTAAAGCGATTTAACAAAGCCGTGGAAGCAGGCAGGGTTGTTTCAGCTTGTTTCCACCTGACTTGTTAGCGAAAGGCGTCTCAACTCTTCCAGGTCCGTTGGACACTGGAAGGTTGTTCAGTGCTACACCGCAACACAATTCCTCGATTCTTTGACTTCTTCACTCTTCCATTCTTCCCATTCTTACATCATTCCAACATTCCATTATTCCATCGTTCCACTCTTCCTTTCTTCCCCTCTATTCCCTTTATCCCCTCTAATCCCTTCTTCCGGCATATTTTCAAGTACATCAACCAGTAGCTTCCAGAATCGTTGTGTTGATCCTATATGAAGTTTTTCATCAGGGGAATGGACACCTTTCATTTGCGGACCCACAGAGATCATGTCCAGATCAGGATATTTTTCAAGGAACAATCCACATTCCAGTCCGGCATGTATAGAACGCACTACCGGTTTTTCATTAAATAATTTCTCATATGAACCAGCAAGGAGCTTTGCTATTTCAGAATCAGGGTTTGGAGCCCACCCGGGATAGTTTCCGGTATATTCCACCTTCGCTTTTGCAAGATGGAATGTGCTTGCAACCTGATCGGCAATATCTTGCTTAGCAGAATTAACAGAGCTCCTCTGACTGGTTGTTATAAGTATCCGGTTTCCTTCAATAAACTTGACAGAGGCAAGATTTGTTGAAGTTTCAACCATACTTTTCATTTCCTGACTCATTGCTATAACCCCATGAGGACAGGCATATATAGCGTTTAATAGTCGTTTCTGGATACCTTCTCTCAGAACCTCTCCGGGACGCTCAATACGTTCGTGTTTGATCTTCAGTCCGGGCTCGGTTGTTGCCAGTTCATTCTTAATTTCCCGGGAGATATCCTTGAAATAATTTTCAAAATTATTCTTATGTTTTTCCCTGATAACAATAATAGCAGAGGCTTCTCTTGGAATAGCATTTCTAAGGTTTCCCCCATTAAAATCACTAATTTTTATTTTATACAATTTTTCTGCATTCCAGAGTATCCTGTTCAATATTTTATTTGAGTTCCCCAGTCCTTTGTCAATTTCATCTCCTGAATGTCCACCCCTCAGACCATTAACAGTAATTTTATATGCTATTGAATTATTATGAATCCGTTTAGTTTTGTACGAAAATGTTGCTAAAGTGTCAATACCACCGGCACACCCGATAAATAGTTCACCTTCATCTTCAGAATCAAGATTAATAAGAGTTTTACCATTGAGTAATCCAGGTTCTAATCCTTTTGCTCCGGTTAATCCGGTCTCTTCTTCAACGGTGAATAAACATTCAATTGGTCCATGCTTAAGTTCTTTATCTGACAAAACAGCTAACATTGCTGCAATACCAATACCATCATCTGCACCCAGAGTAGTGCCATTAGCAGTAATCCATTCACCATTAATATATGCACTTATCGGGTCGTTTTCAAAGTCATGGTTTGATTCAGCGTTCTTTTCAGCAACAATATCCATATGTCCCTGTAAAACAACCGGTTTCATAGCTTCCATCCCGGATGTAGCATTTTTTCTGATAAGGACATTCCCCGTTTTGTCAGTTACTGTTTCAAGACCGGATTTTTCTCCAAAATCTATCAGATATTGTCTGATTTTCTCTTCTTTACCGGAAGGACGAGGAATTTTTATGACATCTGCAAAATAATGCCAGAGTATTTTAGGTTCAAGTGATTTTATTTCTTTCATTATGTACGTATATTAACGAAAAGCAAAGGTAGGTGATTTTAATAAACGGAACTTATTAGAAAAACATTTATTTAACATATTAACAATAATTGTAAATCTATTATCTTCGGGCACTGAATAATAAATGAAAAATATTAATAGGTTATTTTATATTTTGTAACTAATCAGTACTTTAAGTGAAGAAATGAGTAAATGAGTGAATGATAAAATGATTAAATGAATAAATAGGAAGAGAAGAAGTTTTAACTTTAGGCATTCTGGGCACTTTAGAAACTTTTAACATTTCTTTATTTAATCTTTAGGCACTGAATAGTTACTATATTTATTCTATAAAAAACAAATTTGATTATGTCAAAAAGAACGATAGTAACATTACCGGGTGATGGAATTGGCAGTCAGGTATTGAAACAAGCCATCAGGGTAATTGAAGCAGCGGGTTTCAAAGCTAATTATGTTGAAGGGGATATCGGGTGGGAATTCTGGAAAAGGGAGGGAAATCCATTACCGGACAGGACAATTGAATTATTAAAACAACACAAAATATCTCTTTTTGGAGCAATTACTTCAAAACCCAAGGATGAAGCTGCAGATGAACTTGATCCTGCATTGCAAGAGAAGGGGTATATTTATTCCAGTCCGATAGTTGGTTTGCGACAATATTTTAACCTTGATATTTGTATCCGGCCATGCAAATCATATAAAGGAAACCCGTTAAATTTTATCCGCAGGGGTAAAAACAATACTATTGAGGAACCTGAAGTTGATGTTGTTATTTTCCGTCAAAATACTGAAGGCTTGTATGGAGGAGTTGAATGGTCTGATCCGCCTGATAAGGTGTATGAGGCATTAATGACACATCCGAAATTTGTAAAAAATTTTGGTGATAATCCTAAAAATGAGCTGTCGGTTTCAACCAGGATATTCTCAAAGAAAGCTACAGAACGGATCATTCGTGCCGCATTTGTTCATGCCCGTGAGTATAAATATAGATCGGTTACTGTTTGCGAGAAGCCAAATGTAATAAGAGAGACTTCAGGCATGATGTTTAAAATGGCAAAGGAAATTCAAAAAAATGATTTCTCTGATATTGAACTTTGGAATACAAATATTGATGCTCAGATGATGTGGCTTACAAAAAATCCGGAAAACTATGGTGTTATAGTTGCAGGTAATATGTTCGGTGATATTGTGTCAGATGGTTTCGCAGGGTTGATAGGTGGACTGGGTTTTGCATGCAGTGCGCAATTTTCCGAAGATGGGATCGCGGTATTTGAGCCAACACATGGTTCAGCACCCAAATATGCCGGATACAATGTTTCAATAGTTAATCCGATAGCTATGATAGAGTCGTCATGTATGATGCTGGACTATATTGGTGAGCATAAAATTGCAACAAAAGTCAGGGATGCTATTGCTAAAGTGATATCTGAAGGAAAGGTCAGAACATACGATATGATGAAATTATCCGGGCAGCCGGATGTTATTGAAAAAGGTGCAGCATCAACTGAACAAATGGCAGATGCTATTATTGCTGAGTTAACCCGTAACACGAAACCCGTAACACGAAACCCGTAACCCGTAACAAGTAACATTCTATACATAACACCAAAAATATGAAAAAGGAAGTTTTAAAAATCTGGCCTGAACTGAATTGGATCAACGATGATGAGTTAAGAGAGAAGACAGCAAAAACATGGGAAATCGCATTGGAAAGAAGTGTTTTGAGTCCGGAGGATCTGGAAAAGATACCTTTCACTCTGAAAGCAGGAGCTGATTTAAAAGTTAGTTTTATGGCACATAAAAGATGTGTTGTAAATATAGCACAGGAAAGTGGTGAGAATATTCAAAGTTTTTTTGGCGAAGAACTACCCATCGATATGGATGTTCTCATCTCAGGTGCCATTCTTGCCGATGTAGGCAAACTTCTTGAATACGAGCTTGATGAGAATGGAAAAACTGTTCAGAGCAAGTATGGTAAATATTTACGCCATCCTTTCTCCGGGGTTTCACTTGCCGAGGAATGTGGTGTACCACCTGAAGTATGTCATATAATTGCAACCCATGCTGCTGAAGGGGACCTTGTAAAAAGATCGACAGAGGCATATATCGTGCATCATGCTGACTTTATGACTTATCTTCCCTTTATTAACAGAATTTTATGATAAGTTTTCACCTTATTCTTGTTCTGATTATTATTCTCTTCATTATTATTTCCCTTTACCTGGAAATACTGGGAGCAACTTTTACTTTCCTGGTAGCTGTGGTAGTGCTTGGTTTTTTCGGTGTTCTTACCCCACGTGAGATCCTTAGTGGTTTTGCCAATGAGCAAATTGCAGTGATAATCATGTTACTTCTTTTTGGTGATATTATCCGGCGTACAGCAGTAATTGATAATATATTTGAAAAAATATTTTCAGGTGCAAAAAGCTATAAGGGATTTCTAAGCCGTATGATGCTGTCAATAGCCGGCTTTTCTGCTTTCCTCAATAATACTCCCCTTGTTGCAGTAATGATGCCTTATGTAAATAACTGGTGCAAGCGGAATGAAATCTCACCATCAAAATTTCTTATTCCCCTTTCATATGCAGCTATTTTAGGTGGATGTGCCACTTTAATCGGCACCTCTACTAATTTAATTGTGAGTGGTCTGGTTGTTGATCAGACTATTGTGCAAGATCTTGGACCTTTAAATATTTTTGATTTTATCTGGGTTGGACTTCCCATGATTGTTATTGGATACTTATATTTTATGTTTTGGGGTTACAGGTTACTACCTGAAAGGAAACACCCATTGGATGATATACAGGGAATAAACCGGAAGTATTTAATTGAAACCCAAATACGTAAAAAATCAAAGCTAATTGGGAAAAATGTGGAGGAATCAGGACTTCGGGATTTAAAAGGATTGTACCTTGTTGAAATACAAAGAAATGAAAAAAAGATTTTTGTAGTTTCAAATAACCTTATCCTTGCCGAAAGTGATATTCTTGTTTTTGCCGGTAATACAGATAAGGTTACTGATCTTATTGATAGAAATTTAGGACTTTCGATTCCCTCAGTGGGTATGTTAAGAAGGAAGAAAAAGACCGAGATGGTGGAAATTGTTATTTCACATAACTCATCTCTTATTAATAAAAGTCTAAATAAAATAAACTTCCGTGCACAATTTGATGCTGCAGTTATCGGTGTTCACCGGAATGAAGAAACAATTGAAAGTAAACTCCGGGATGTTGTTTTAAAGGCAGGTGATGTTTTGTTGTTGTATTCAGGCGATGATTTTATAAGCAGATCAAGAGATACAGGAGACTTTTATTATATTTCAAAAGTAAAAACCTTTCAGCGTTTTGAAGCCTATAAAATTCCCGCACTGGTTGGTGGTTTGATTTTATCTATTATCCTGTCAGCATTACATATAATTCCATTGTTTATGGGTCTTATAGTTTTGCTTCTGGCTTCACTTGTTATGAAGGTTACTAATCCGAAAGATCTTCCAAAAGGTATTGATTATGACCTGGCTCTCATTATTGTTATGTCACTTGCATTAGGTACAGCCATGATTAAATCAGGAGCGGCAGACCTGGTTGCTAACTTTTTCATTAATATTTTTATCCCTTTTGGTAAGACAGGTATCCTGTTTGGTATCTACCTGATAACAGCATTTATGGGAGCATATATTACAAATAAAGCAGCTGTTGCAATTATTTTTCCAATTTCGCTGACAATGGCAGTAAACCTTGAGTTGCCATATATGCCGTTTATTCTTGTTGTAGCTTATGCTGCAGCAGCTAATTTTATGACACCGGTCGGATACCAGACCAACCTCATGGTATATGGTCCGGGAGGTTATAAATTTAAAGATTTTTTTAAAGTGGGTTTCCCCCTTACGATGATCTATATGTTTGTGACAGTTGCAATTTTAAGCTTACTTTATTTTTAACCAGTAACTAATCAGTATTTAAGGAGAAGAAGTTATAAGTGACTAAAGTTGAGTAAGGTGAGTAGTTGAGTAAGTTGAGTAAGGAAGAGCAAAGTGCTGAGTGCAAAGAGCAAATAAGCATGCATTTACTCGTAACACGAAACTCGTAACCCGTAACAGATGGAAGGAAAAGTTCAAAGTTCAAAGTTGCACCACTCATGATTCACGACTCTTTATTTTTAGTCATTTTAAATTTTAGACATTTAAGCATTTAATCATTTAGGCATTTGAGCATTCCAAACTTTTTATGCTGAGCGCAGTCGAAGCGAAGACACCGAATAGTTACATTTATAGTTATCAGAAAAGAATTATGAAAGAAAGTAAAAAACTGCTTTTGGATGCAGTTCATGCTTCCCTTAGAGCAGGAGAGGAGATACTGGAGGTCTATAACTCAGAGGATTATGAAGTGCAGTTTAAAGAAGATGAATCTCCTTTAACATTAGCCGACCGTAAAGCGGATAATCTTATAAGCGAGATGCTTTCTGCTACAGGTATCCCATATTTCAGTGAAGAGGGTAAAAAGATTCCTTTTGAAGAAAGGTCAGGATGGGAGAGATACTGGTTGGTTGATCCGTTGGATGGAACTAAGGAATTTATTAAAAGAAATGGAGAGTTCACGGTAAATATTGCACTTATTGAAAAGCAGACCCCGGTTATGGGAGTTGTTTTTATTCCTGTGCATAAACAACTCTATTTTGCCGAAAAGCAAACAGGCTCGTATAAAATAGAGAATGCTTCTGAAAAGGAAATTTTTTCTTCTTTCGATAAGTTATTGGCAAGGGCTATAAAAATCGAGTCGAACAAAGTAATTGAAAATTTTCGCATTGTGGGCAGCCGTTCACATTTGTCTCCTGAGACAAGTGATTATTTTAAGAAACTGCAACAACAATATGGAGAAGCAGAGGTTTTGACAAAGGGCAGTTCTCTTAAAATTTGTCTGGTTGCTGAGGGTAAAGCAGATATTTACCCACGGCTGGGACCAACAATGGAGTGGGATACCGCTGCCGGTCATGCTATTGCTTTGTATGCAGGTTGTTCGGTTTTACAGTTCGATTCGGGTGAATCGTTGGTTTATAACAAACCGGATTTGATTAATCCCTGGTTTGTTGTCAGGTCATATGCTTTTAAATAGAGTCCGTCTATAAAGTCAAACATTCTCGAAATAAAGCACCAAGTATCAAATAACAAATAACAAATAACAAATAAATTCCAAATAACAAATTACAAAAAAACAAAAAAAAATCAAATATCAATTATCAAACTTGTCCGCCGTACCAAAGGCACTTTGAGCAGGCGGGTGACCGAAACTGTTTTGATCATTGAATTTTTGAATATTGTAATTTATTTGAAATTTGGTGCTTGCCATTTGTGATTTTTAATTAATATTAGAACTTTCGGACTTTATAGACTAGCTCTAAATGGTGTCTGAACGTAAAATTATGAAAAACGATTTGTTACTCCGGCTTAAGTATTTCCTTTTGTATTTTATTTTCTGGTTGACTTTTTTTGAAGTTGTAAGGATACTTTTTTTTGTCTATCAGTTTGATAGCTCACTGAATTGTAGCCTTCTCAATTTGCTGGCATCATTTATTCATGGCTTCAAGCTCGACCTGTCGTCTACCGCCTATCTTCTCGTTCTGCCTTTCCTCGTAATGGCTGCCGGGTCATTCTTTGGAGGGAAATGGTACGCCGTATTTATGGAAATATATACTTTTCTTTTTCTTTTTCTGGCTGTCTCTGTCGTTATTGTCGATGTCGAATTATACAAATACTGGGGCTACCGGCTTGATCATACTGCTTTTAATTATATAGACACAACAAAGGAGATGTTTGCGTCTGTGAAGATATGGACTGTTGTGAAACAGTTGGGGGTTGGGGTTATTATGCTTAGCGTTTTCTGGATTTCATACAGAAAATGGATTGCACCTGTTATAAAAAATCTGAAGTCTGGAAATTTTGCCGCTGCCGGGATTTTTATTTTCCTTTTTGCCTTTCTTATTATTCCTATACGTGGTGGTTTGGGAATTGCTCCAGCTAATGTAGGTATGGTATTCTTTCATAAGGATCCTTTTCTGAATCATGCAGCTATAAATGTGCATTGGAATCTTGGCTATTCATTTGCAAACCTTAACGAAAGTGAGAATAACTATAAAGTTATTTCGGATAAGCAGGCGGAGGATTTTGTTGAAAAGCTTAATAAATCTGATGGTTATGTGGAGAAAGTTATCAGTGCTGATCATCCCAACATACTGATAATCACCCTTGAAAGCCTTACGGCTAAAGTGATAGGTGCTATGGGTGATAAAAGAGGTGCTACCCCGAATATTGACAAATTTACAAAAGAAGGAATACTGTTTACCAATTTTTTTGCTACCGGTGATCGTACTGATAAAGGAATTGTGGG
>DAOVLD010000187.1 GCA_030631445.1 Bacteroidota bacterium | reverse complement strand
CTGCTGCCCCATTAATTTGGGGAGACTTTAATTCTAATTATCTGAATTTTAATGCGAATGTCGGGATAAATACAACTAATCCACAAACAAATCTTCATGTTCAGGGAACAGGAACAGAGGGGACAATTTTAATTTCACCCAGTGGAACAACTGCTCAATCTTCAGAGCTTCAACTAGCTGAAGATAATGATTATACCATGGGAATGTCAATCAAATATGATGGTGGCCCGAATCTTCTCAGTATCTCAGGGAAATCCGGAGCAACAGTCTATGGACCTCATCTCACCATAGCAAGAAATGACGGAGAAATCAAAATGCCGGGTGTATATCTTAAAACGGTAGGTGCAACCTACAGAGATCTCTACATTGACAATACAGGAAAACTAGGCTATTTATCATCATCAATTACATATAAAGAAAATATTACGGATATGATGGATATTGGTTGGTTATACAAGCTTCACCCTGTTATTTTCAATTATAAAAGTGACGACATAAAAAAATTAGAATATGGTCTGATTGCTGAGGAAGTTGAACAGGTTAACAAGTCGTTTGTAAGTTATAGTAACGAGGGAATACCAGAAACTGTCTCATACAGTAAATTAATTACCCCCATGCTTAAAGCAATCCAGGAACAACAAAAACAGATTGAGGAGTTAAGAAAAGAGATTGAAGCTCTTAAGAAAGGAAAAATTTTAAGTTCGCGGGAGTAAAAGTCTGCCCACCGGTCTGACCGGTTTATCGTTTGTAAAACCAGCACCATACTTCAGTATGGTGTAAATAAGCATGTTATGATAATATATTAGTCAGCTTCAGCTGACTTTCAAATTAAAGATAATAAAACAACTATCCTATGTTACATTCACATATGAAACCGGATACCCCTGATTAAAGTACGCTAAAGCGCACTATTTCAAATATATATTCCTCCATTGAAACACCATGCTGAAGCATGGTGCTATTTTTATTAAGTTATTTTTAGATTAAAAAAGCTCCTGCTGGTCGTTTTCGGTATAACCATTATCTTCCTCAAGGTTATTTTCATAGGATGCGTCAACGGCAAGCTTATCGCAGAGTTCGTTTTCGGGAATACTGGAATGTCCTTTCACCCATACAAACTTTACATTGTGCTTCCGGTAAACCTTTAAAAACCGTCTCCACATATCAGGGTTCTTTTTCTTTTTAAACCCTTTTCTCTCCCAGTCAAACAGCCATCCTTTTTCAATCGCGTCAGACACGTAGCGGGAATCAGTGTAGATAGTAGCAGAGCTTTCCGGAATTCTGAGCTTCTCAAGTGCAACAATAACAGCCAGTAACTCCATACGGTTATTGGTAGTAAGCCGGTAACCGGCTGAAAATGTTCTCCGGTAATCACCCTGTCTCATAACAATTCCATAACCGCCCGGTCCCGGGTTTCCCCTGGCTGCACCATCTGTATATATTGTTATTTTATGAGACACGGATCAGTTTAATTCAATTCCTGTATTGGTGATAAATAGTTTAACGGCAATAGCCAGAAGTATGATACCAAAAACTTTGCGAAGAATAGCAATACCGGTAGGACCAAGGAGTTTTTCAACCAGTCGTGTTGATTTAAGGACCAGATAAACTATAACCATGTTAACCAATAATGCCACGGCAATATTTTCAGTGGCATATTCCGCTTTAAGCGAAAGAAGTGTTGTAATTGAACCTGCACCGGCAATAAGAGGAAAAGCAATTGGGACAATGGATCCTGCCCCGGGATCATTGTCTTTAAAAATTTCAACACCCAGGATCATCTCAAGCGATATTAGCAGCACAATAAATGAACCGGCAATAGCGAATGATGAAATATCCACACCGAAAATACCCAGCAATGGTTTTCCAATAAACAGGAAAGCGAACATAATAGAAAAAGCCACAATTGTTGCTTTCCCCGCTGAGATTTTACCGGTTTTGTTCTTTATATCAATAATGATTGGTATGGAACCGGGGATATCGATAATTGCAAACAATACCATAAATGAAGCAAATATTTCGACAAAGTTGAAGTTCATTATTCGGGGGTTTTAAAATTTGCTGCAAATGTATAAATTAATTTATCGGAATTTACTCACTTCGTTTCCCGAAAATCGGGACAAGCTATGAGATCGCTACGCTAAGTTCAATGTTTATGGCTTGATATGGCTAATTTCATTATACTTTGCATTTTTAAGTCGGCAATCTTCAGTCGGCAGTCGGCAATCTGAAGACCGGGCTATTTAGTCCCGATTTATCGGGAATGTGATTAAGTAATCGTGTGTTATAATTGTTTGATTGTTATTTGCTTTTTTGTGGACTGCTGATTATTAACTAATTATTTATGAAATCTGAAAATTAAGGCTTTTATAATCAATTTGTTAAACTATATTCTTATCCCAATAACAAGACAAAAACCCGAAACTCGAAACTCTTATCTTCTCTTAACCCGTAACTCGAAACTCGAAACCCGCAACACAATTTCTCAATTTTTCGACTTCTTCCACTCTTCGACCCTTAGACCTTTCGACTCTTCGACTTCTTCATTCTTCCCCTCTATTCCCTCTATCCCCTCTACTCCCTCTATCCCCTCTACTCCCTCTATCCCCTCTATCCCTTCTATACCCTCTATTCCCTCTATACCTTCTATCCCCTCTAATCCCTCTATTCCCTCTATTCCCCCCGTATTATCCCTCTTTTTGATTTTTTTATAAAGGAAAGTATATAATCCCTCTCCGGGGTTGCCGGCATTTCATTTTCAACTTTCTCCATTGCCTGGGTGAAATTCAATCCCTTCTGGTAAATCCTTCTATAAATATTATGTATCTCCTCAATTTTTTCCTTACTGAAATTTCTCCGGGTAAGACCAATAGAGTTAATTCCGAGATATGTCAAGGGTTCGCGGTCAACTTTGACATAAGGCGGAATATCTTTTCTCACTTTCGAGGCTCCTCCTATCATCACATGTCCGCCAATATTGACAAACTGGTGTACGACAGTGGTTCCTCCAAGGATAGCCCAGTCGTCTATTATCACCTCGCCTGCAAGTTCGACACTGTTTACCAGGATACAATTATTCCCCACAACACAATCATGTGCTATATGTACATAAGCCATTAACAGGGCATTGTTCCCTACTACGGTTTTATAAGAAACTTTTGTGCCCCGGTTCACTGTTACACATTCTCTGATAGTGGTATTGTTTCCAATCTCGGCTGTACTTTCTTCTCCGGCATACTTCAAATCCTGGGGAATAGCTGAAATTACGGCACCGGGGAATATCCGGCATTTCCTGCCAATCCTGGCACCCCCCATTATTGTAACATTCGGACCGATCCATGTACCGTCACCGATTTCCACATTGCCCGCGATATATGATAAAGGTTCGATCACAACATCTTTCCCTATACGGGCATCAGGATGGATATATGCTAATTCTGATCTCATTTCCCTTTTGTTTTTATTACCTGTGCCATAAACTCGCCTTCAGCAACAAGTTTATCACCCACATAAGCTCTTCCATACATAGTTGCAATACCACGCCGGATGGGGTCTTGTAATTCGAGTTTTAGAATCAGGGTGTCGCCGGGGACAACCATTCGTTTAAATTTAACCTTATCAACTTTCAGGAAGTAGGTAGAATAATTTTCCGGATCAGGAACAGAGTTAAGCACCAGTATTCCTCCAACTTGAGCCATAGCTTCAATTTGCAGTACCCCGGGCATTATTGGTTCATCCGGAAAATGTCCCTGGAAAAAAATTTCATTGTATGTTAAGTTCTTAACGCCCACTACAGAATGATCATCCATGTGGATAATCTTGTCAACCATCAGGAACGGGTAACGATGTGGCAGCCTTGAACGGACCTCTTTAACATCCATTAAAGGAGTTTGATTTGGATCATAGACAGGAATGGATTTTTTTGAAATTTCTTTTTTCATCTCCTGTTTAACACGTTTTGCCAGTTCGGTGTTGGCAAAATGACCCGGACGTGTGGCTACTATTCTTCCTTTAATCGGCCTCCCGACCAAAGCCAGATCGCCAATGATATCCAGCAATTTGTGACGGGCAGGTTCATTACTGAAATGGAGATCAATATTATTTAAAATCCCTTCAGAATTAGCTTTGATATGAGGTTTATTGAACAGATCAGCAATCCTGTCAATTTCCGATTGCTTCACTTTCCGGTCAAGAATAACAATTGCATTATCCATGTCCCCGCCTTTTATCAAACCCATTTTTGCAAGACCTTCCAGCTCATGAAAAAACACGAAGGTTCTGCACATTGATATTTCTTTTTCAAAATCAGAAATCTTATCAAGAATTGCATACTGATTACCAAGAACTTTTGAATTATAGTCTATTAAAACATTG
>DAOVLD010000209.1 GCA_030631445.1 Bacteroidota bacterium | reverse complement strand
GCCGATTTAATTGGTACTATGATCTACAGTCAGAGAAAAGAAGAATTTATAGTGAAAAAGGGTCCGGTATTTTCCAATTTTATTCTTGCTGATGAAATAAACCGTTCTCCTGCTAAAGTTCAAAGTGCACTTCTTGAGGCAATGCAGGAAAGACAGGTTACAATTGGATCTGAAACCTATCTCCTGGAAGAACCATTCCTTGTTTTGGCAACTCAGAATCCAATAGAACAGGAAGGTACTTATCCGTTGCCGGAAGCCCAGGTTGACAGGTTTATGCTTAAAGTGGTAATAGATTACCCTAAGAAAGATGAAGAAAAAATGATTATCAGGGAAAACCTTGAAAAAGTATTCCCCGTGGCAAATACTATTCTTGATCCTGCTGATATTCTGAAAGCCAGGGATGTTGTGAAGGATGTATATATGGATGAAAAAATTGAACAATATATCCTTGATATAGTTTTTGCAACAAGATTTCCAGAAGAATACAAACTACCGGTATTTAAAAATATGATTAATTATGGAGGATCACCAAGGGCAAGTATCTACCTTGCTATGGCTGCCAAAGCTTATGCCTTTATTAGACGCAGAGGGTACGTGATCCCCGAAGATGTCAGGGCAATTTGTAATGATGTTCTTCGTCACAGGATTGGACTTACATATGAAGCCGAAGCTGAAAATGTAACATCGGTGGATATTATAACTGAAATTCTTAATACTATAGAAGTACCATAACGGTCTGATATTTGAACCGGTAAAATGAAAGATTAAAAGAATTAACAAAAGACTGTTTCGATGAACAGAATTATTTTGATATCATTTCTGCTTTTAATAGCTGGGGCCGGGAAAAGCCAAACCCTGGTTGGGTATCACAGCGATGATATTAAAAAGATTATGAGAGAAACTCAGAATGAATTCAGACTGAATGACAATACGAAAAATGAGTATTATAACTACCTTAAGTTTGAAAACAGGTTCGGAACAAAAACTTTTTTGTTTTTCCTTTCTGAAAATGATACCTGTACATATACGAAGATGATGTGTGATTACAGTAACCTGAAGGTAACTTTAGAAATGCTTAATGAGAAGTATCAACTGGTAAACGAAAATAAGTGGATTGAGGAAAAGAATGGTGATAAATTCAATATCACTCTTAAAAGGGAGAATTGGTATTTTACACTCGTCACTAGAAGAAGTAAGTAGTAAAAAGTAAGTAGTAAGAAGAAGAAAAAGAGAGCGGTGAGAGATGAGCAAGACAAGTCGAAATGTCAAAGAGTCTAAAAGTTAAAAAGTAAGAAAATAGGTAAGTATTGGTTTGAAGTTTGAAGAATTTTTGAGGTTGAAGAAAAGTTGAGTAGTTAAGTAAGTTTAGTGGGTGAGTAGGAAGAAAAGAGGAAGATGTTTGAGGTTAAGAAGAACCAGTAACCAGTAACCAGTAACAACCTTGAACTTTCTGGATGAATTAAGTTGAAAAAAATATGAATAGCTTAACTCGTAACACGTAACTCGTAACCCGTATTAAATCATATAATTTGTGGAAACGACTGAATTGTTAAAGAGAGTACGGAAAATAGAAATAAAGACCAGGGGATTATCAAGGCAGATATTTGCCGGTGAATACCATAGTGCTTTTAAAGGAAGAGGAATGGCGTTCAGTGAAGTTCGGGAATATCAGTATGGGGATGATATTAGAAGTATCGACTGGAATGTAACGGCTCGTTTTAATCATCCTTATATAAAAATATTTGAAGAGGAAAGAGAACTTACCGTAATGCTTCTGATCGATGTTAGTGGTTCAAGAGAATTCGGGAGCCGGTCGATGCTGAAAAAAAATATGATCACAGAGATCGCTGCTGTACTTTCGTTCTCGGCAATACATAATAACGACAAAATAGGTGTAATATTTTTCACGAATAAAGTTGAGAAATATATTTCGCCTCAAAAAGGACGCAAGCATATTTTGCACGTGATAAGAGAGTTGATTAATTTTCAACCGGAAAATAAAAATACTGACCTTTCTGAACCTCTGCGGTATCTTACAAATGTGATTAAAAAGCGGTGTACTGCTTTTATCCTCTCAGATTTTATTGCTCCTGATTTTGAGAAACCCTTGAGGATTGCCAGTAATAAACATGATGTTGCTGCATTGGAAATTTATGATAAAAGGGAAACCGGAATTCCCGATGTTGGTATGCTGAAACTTATTGATGCAGAATCGGGGTATGAAAAAATAATTGATACTTCAAATAAAGGAATCAGAGATATGTATGCCGGCTGGTGGGATAAAAAACATCAAAAAGCATTGGAAGTATTCTCAAAATGTGGTGTCGATACAACTATGATATCCACTGATGAAGACTATGTTAAACCTTTGATAAAATTGTTTAAACTGAGATGAAGAAGGGATTAGAGGGAATAGAAGGAGTAGAGGGAATAGAGGGAGTAGAGGGGATAATGGAATGAAGATGTAAGTAAGGTGAGTAAGGTAAGTAAGGAGGAAGAGATGAGAGATGAGAAGTTAGTGAACTCGTAACCCGTAACTCGTAACCCGTAACTCCTTGAAAGAATGAAAGAACGTGTTAACTTGCTAAAAGCTAATAGATAATAACTTATAATATTTTAAGTTGAAAAAGTATAAAATATATAGTACAATCTTATTAATAATATTTTCCCTTTTCGGAATGCTATTCATGTTGTCCGGTGGATGCTTATATTCGCAGAATGTAGAAGTTGAAGCAAAAATCGATTCAAATAGTCTGCTTATCGGCGACCAGACTATCCTCTCATTAAAAATAATTCAACCTGACAGCATAAATGTTTTGTTCCCTGAGTTTACAGACACAATTACAGGGAGTATTGAAATAATTAACCGCACACCTCCTGATACATTGCACCTTGAAAATAAGCGGCTTGAAATATCAAGGGAATATAAAATAACCTGTTTCGATAGTGGTTACCACCATATTCCACCTTTCGTTTTTCAATATAGCAGGGACAGCATTACGGCTAACTGGGCAACTCAGCTTCTATTCCTTCATGTTTCAAGAGTTGATATTGCTCCTTCCGATTCAAGTGAAGTGATTTTTGATATAAAATTACCGCGTAAAATACCAATTACTCTGTCTGAGATCCTTCCATGGATAATTGGAGCTGTATTGCTTGGACTATTAGTATTTATCGTTGTTTATTACATTAAAAAGAGAAAAAAACAGGAGCCGTTATTTAAAATAAGAAAGCCTGAGGAGCCTCCTCATATTATTGCTTTAAGGGAACTAGACAAACTGAAAGAGAATAAGTTATGGCAGAAAGGAAAAATAAAGCTGTATCATTCTGAATTAACCTGCATTATCAGGAAATATATTGAAAGAAGATATCAAACAAGTGCTATGGAACAAACAAGTAATGAAATAATAGAGGCATTGGTAAAGAACGGATTTAATAATAATACGCAGCTCGGGCAGCTAAAAATACTTCTGTTTTCAGCAGATATGGTGAAATTTGCTAAGGCAAAACCATTGCCTGATGAAAATGAAACAGCTTTGCTTAATTCATATATTTTTGTTAATGAAACAAAACAAACATGGCAAAAAGAGCTGGATGATCAAAAGAAGGGAATAGAGGGAGTAGAGGGAATAGTAGGAAAAGAGGGAGTAAAGGGGATAGAGGGGGTAAAGGGAAAAGATGGAGGAATGGAATGATGGAAATATCATTTTTAAATCCCGGGTTTCTTTACCTGCTTTTTCTGCTTATCCCGGCAATTGCCTGGTATGTGCTGAAGAATAAAACCAACCGGGCAGGCATGAAAATATCTGCTTTGGAGGATCTTATAAGTGTACCACATACTTATAAGCATTATTTGCAGCATATTATTTTCGGATTCAGAGTTCTGGCAGTTGCTTTACTTATCATCGCCCTGGCAAGACCACAGTCGGTTGATAAG
>DAOVLD010000154.1 GCA_030631445.1 Bacteroidota bacterium | reverse complement strand
TCATCATTTGAAGGATCACCATTCGCAAAACGGTCTGGCATTATCAGGTACATAACATCGGAGTTATTAAATCCTTCGCGTTCGACAGATCCCGGTTCACGTTTTTTAAGTTCGTATGTGATAGAATGGACTACTTTCCCATCCTTCATAAATTTAACATCAAATTTCCCCGGAAGAACATTTTGAGCCAATTCCAGATCGATAAACAAATAATTGGGATTTTCGACTGATGATACAGATTTTAACATTACTCCTTCATATGATAGTTCCACTTTGTTCTCAGAGATATTCTTACCATGAATAAGAACCTGAAGGCCGGGGTTTTTCATTCCTGCCCACCAGAATGGGGGTTCAACATGGTTAATTTGTGCATTTAAAGATGTTGAGACTGCCACTAACACAGTTAAGAACAAGCAAATTATTTTTAATGTTTTCATTTTATCTGGATTTATTGATTCTTTTTAATGGGTTTTAAAATTCGTATGGATAGATCATGAAATTCATTCCTTTAATAACATTTCCTTCAAAATCGAACAGTGTATTACAATCCCAGGCAGATCCTTGCCCCCACTGAGTTTTAATACCTGATGATATCCATGCAGGTTCCCAGTAAAACACGCCCTTCCCTCCTCCGTCAATTACTTCCTGCGTCAGTTTAACAAGGTATTGATACTGCCCTTCTTTTGTTGCAGGGTAATCAGGAAGCAGGTTATCAACACTGAGAATGTTATTATAGTTATCACAGTTATCTGTTGTCCATGGGTATGCCGTTTCCATAACCATAACCTCTTTACCGTAATCCCTTTTCAATACCGAAACATAATTGCTCAAATTTTCAAGGGGGACTTCTGACCACTGATAATAGTAAGATATTCCGATGATATCATAGTCTGCAAGACCCGCTTCATCAAGCCCGGCAAACCAGTTAATTGCATTTTCCGGTTGGGCGATGTGTATGATGATTTTCGGATCAATATCATTACATGCACCGGCATCCCTGACGGCTTTTATTCCGGCGTTGAGCAAATAAACAAAATTCTCTTCATTCCCTTCCCATCTGTTTCCCTGGGGAAGGACAAAACCGGGATTGATTTCGTTTCCAACTTGCACAAACTCGGGCATTAACTTTGCTTTACCAAGTTTTATAAGTGTTTTATACGTATAATTATAGATGCTATCATGTAATATTTCGATACTTAGTGAATCCCAGGCTGCAGGGATAATCTGTTTACCCGGATCGGCCCATGTGTCGGAATAGTGAAAATCGAGGCATACCTGAATTCCCAGATCTTTTACTTTTTCGATTCCAAGTTTTATGTCTGCAAAGTCATTATACATTTGGGTCCCCTCATTTCCATATAGTTCTTTTGTCCAGGAAGGTGTATGAAATAGTCTGAACCTGGCAACATTTGCCCCATGTTTCTTAAAAATGAGATAAGGATCAACAATTTCTCCCGAATCGCTAAAAGTTCCCCCGAAATCAAGAATCTGGTTAATATATGAAAGGTCGGCACCCATACAAAACTGTTCAGGTTCATAAAGCACCTTTAATGTATCTATGCCGGAGTTATTTTCAACCAGCTTATTATTTTTGCAAGAGATACAGTATACTACGGTGATAAAAAGAAACAGATGCACTAATTGTTTCATTATAAGATTATTGTTTTAGACATATTCATGGTATATGTAAGATAATAGTTAAGATACTCAATATTTAGCAAGGTGCAAAAAAAAAGGTTATCACATAAATGAGACAACCTTTTTTAACCCTAAAAAAATACAGTTATGATCAATTCTTCACAACAGCATACCTGTAAACAGCCTGGCTCAGGTCAAGTGTAATAGTATAATTACCATCAGCGGCAATTACAATATTAGCACCACCTTCATTCAGTTTAAGGTTTGCATTGTCATCACCATAATTCAACGCCCAGTCGTCGTTAGCTCTGAATTTAGCTTCACCGGCAATAAGATCGAGAGTTATTGTCCAGACATAATTAACAGGATCGTATGTCAGATCCTGGTCTGAATCCCATCCTCCCGGAGTTGCAGAACCGATTAATCCCCAATCAGTGTTCATTATGGTATAGGTAAGCGCGGTGAGGTCTACATTCATCTTGTAATAACCCGCATCGGCTAAAATTATATTATCTCCATCTGAATCAAGGGTGCCGTCAGCGCCTGTATCTCCCCAGTTAATTGTCCAATCAGGCAAGTCGGTAAACTTGAACTCATTTGAACCATTGGTCATATTAACATACCCCTCGTATTTATCATTGTCTTTTAATGAGTATAATTGAGGTGCAACGTCAGGTGACCAGTCGGATGTATATCCACTTGCAGCCTGATAATTACCAGGCACATAAACTGATGGATAAATTATGATTTTTTCAAAAGGAGTTACATCGAATGTCAATACTGCTGAATAAAGTGTATCAACATTTTCATTAATTGTTGCTCTTACCCTTGCTTCAATAGAATTTGCCATACCGGCAACAGCGCCTGCAAGAACTAATTTGTTATTGAGACTACCAACAACAACTTTCAGTTCTAATTTATTTGTATTCCCTAAATCTATTGGTTCTGCAAAATCGTTACCTGCAAATTCAATTTGCAAAGTATATGAAACTGCAGCCTGGAATCCAAAATCAGCAGACGACCAGCTAAAAGTATCGAGCGTGTCGTTCTCGGTTGCTTCAGTAAGTGTGTAAGCGCCACCGCCTGAAGGAGCCGTAATTGCCGGAGATGTGTAAGTGCCTATGATTGCACGTGTTTCATCCTTTTCGCACGAAACAGCGGCAAAAAGTCCAACAAGAATTAATAAAATAAGATTTATCTTTTTCATATCAACTGTGTTTATAAGTTAATTTTAATAACCGGGGTTTTGTGTTAATTCAGGATTTGCTCCAATATCTGATGCAGGTATTGGGTACAGATCAAATTTGCTATCGACTGATTTTCCTTCAGCGACGCCACCTTTCCATGCCCATAAATAATCAGTGTTACTGAATTTCCCAAATCGTACCAGGTCGGTTCTTCTGTGAGCCTCCCACAGCAATTCTCTAGCTCTTTCGTCAAGGATAAAATCGAGAGTAAATTCACCAGAGGTAATATTTCCATTCTGGTCGCCATATGCTCTTTCTTTTAGTGCATTGATATAACCAAGAGCTGTAGAAGCATCACCACCGCTGCCACCTCTCAGGTGTGCTTCTGCATACATCAGGTAAGCATCAGCCAAACGGAAGAGTGGAAAATCGGTATCAGGGAAAGTCAGATCTGATCCAGTTGCACCGGCGGATGTAACATTTTTAAATTTAGTTACAGCATATCCCTCGGTAAATTCAAACACATCAGCAATCTCGAGTGATTGTCCGTCAGAATGGAACATTCCGCGATCATCTGAACTGAATTTTTCAACCGTATATGTATAATCGGGTGCCCCCAGGTACAGTTTTATTTCGTATTGTCCGGGTTCTGAAATGGCAATATTATCACCACCTTCGGACAATATTCCATCTGCATCGGTATCACCATAGTTAAGACCCCAGTCATCATTCGCCCTGAATTTGATTTCTCCTGCTGAAAGATCTACGATAAGTGACCAGACATCATTATCAACATCATAGGTCATATCCTGGTCTGAATCCCATCCGTTTGGAGTGGCTGATCCGATAACGCCCCAATCTGTTTTCAAAAAGCTATGGGTTAGTCCGCCCAGATCAACATTAAGTTTATAGTATCCGGCATCACCTCCAACAATATTTGCGCCGTTCAGTTCCAGAGTACCATCAGCACCATCATCACCGTAGTTAACATCCCAGGCGGGTCCATCGGTATATTTAAACTGATTATCTGCATCGGCGAAATAAAGATATCCTTCGTAATTTCCGTCGCTATTGACAGAAGCAAGAACTGTGTTTGTGTTTGTAGGATCCCAGCCCTGATGTGCCCCGGGTACATATATTACCGGGTAGGCGGCAATACCTTTAGTATTTGCCGGTGCACTTTTCAGATTGTCAACATTGAGAAATTTACCTACAAGGGCTTTGGTTGTTCTTAATCCACCCCAGCCACCGTCAATACCAAATTCAGCCGGATCCATTGTCCCGCCAACTGCGGCATGGATAATAAAGGTTGTTCCTCCCCATGTTCGGGTGTGTATACCGTCAAAAGTTACCGGAAAGATCACTCCTTTGGCATTATGATTATCAGCCAGAAACAGATTGTCATATGTTGCTTCCAGTTCGTATCCGGCAGAAGTAACCTTATTACAATATGTGATACACTCGGTGTATTTAGCAGTGTTTATGTAAACTTCAGCATTCAAATATAATTTTGAAAGAAGCATCCATACAGCAGCCTGATCAGCTCTGGCGTATTCATTTGCTTTTGCTGCAACCAGGTCGTCTTCAATATCAAGCAATTCAGATTCTATGTAACTAAACAGGTCTGCTCTGCTTATTTGTTCAGGGAAGAAAGATCCAACCTTATCATCTTCAGTAACAAAGGGCACACTGCCAAACATGTCTAAAGCATGCCAATAGCTTAATGCCCGTAAAAACCGTGCCTCAACCCTGAATGTTTGGATCTCTGTTTTATTAGATCCACTAATTCCTCTATCGTCCAAAGCTGCATCCGATGATTCCCTGATAAATTCATTACATAATGATATCTGATAAAATATCCGGTAATACAAGTTTGTAATAAATTCGTTGGAAGAAGACCAGTCTTGCTCGTGAAAGTCTCTTAAATTACCATCATTCCAGGCAATTATTGCCTCATCAGTAGGTATTTCCTGGGCATACCAGACGGCCCTCAGATATTGGCCGAACCCTTCATCAAGACCACTAAGGTCGTTGTTTCCATGGGGTCCTTCTTGTCCGCTTACAGAAAGCCCTGCATATAACTTAGCCAGAACCTGCCGGTAAGATGCCGGATTATCGTACACGGAGGCTGAAGTTACGATATCATCATCCAGTGGAACGGTATCCAGATCTTTTGTACAGGAAGCAAATGCAAAGAATGCGGCAAATACTGTAACAATATAAATTCTTAATTTTTTAGCTTTCATATTTTTGTAGTTTTAAAATTCAACACTTACTCCAAAAAGGAAATTTCTTGGCCGGGGGTAAATATTGTTGTCAATACCATTACTTACCTCAGGATCCAAGCCTTTATATTTAGTAATTAAAAACACATTCTGAAC
>DAOVLD010000284.1 GCA_030631445.1 Bacteroidota bacterium | reverse complement strand
CCGGTTTTATTTCGATATTCAGGATCCCTTGTGCAGGATCAGGATAAAGCTTCAGTATTTGCTGTTCATCAAATAATTCTTTGGTTATTCCGTATCCTATTGGCACCAGTTGTATCTGGGTATAGGTTGTTTGATAGTTTTTCACACGGATCCATTCAATTCTTTTTTCCTGATACCCGTCAGATGTGATCTTTAAATAATATTTCCCTTCGGCAAGCAACCTGATAAATTCTCCTGTAATCGAATCGGAGTACACATGCGAGCTGTCCTTTTCATGTTCCTCAATCCATATCTTAGCAAGTAATGGTTGCCCTGTAACAGAATCGGTAACTTCGCCATGTATTCCATACAAAGCCTGGGAGATATAATTTAGAAACGACCGGTAGTTATAATTCCAAAGATTATCCAGTTCATTTACAGGAGTTATGTATGAATAATCAAGTTCAATTGTTACTTCTCTACCCTGAATGAAATAGGTTACCCAATCCTGTCTGCCCCCGTTAATTGAATACCAGGCATAACCATTAGTAATCCCATTATCAAAGCCTGTCATGTAGCCGGAACTATATTGATGAACTGTGTCGGCATATTCGCGGGAAATAAATCTGAACCATGAATCATCAGCGTGCAATCCGGACCAGGTATCCCAGGGATAATTTACTACTTCAGCTCCCGAATGAAAATTTGCTGAGATCACAAAATGGTGCTTTGTCATAAACTCCATCATTGAAGTTGTTTCCGGCTGGTATTCACGTCCATCCGGATGTGGACCATCTTCCGGATCGGGAAAGTTCCGGTTCAGATCTGCTGAATTTGCATTCCGGCGGATTGCACCGGATATAGTATGGTTACCACCGGCATATGTACCATCAGGATTTGCCAGTGGATTGATCCATATCTGAAGACTGTCAACGAGGGATGAGACCTGTGTTTGGCTGGAATAATTTTCAAGCAGATAATCTATCAATCTGAGCATCAGGATATATCCTCCTGTTTCGTCGCCATGCATTGTTGATGTAAGGAATACTTCAGGTTCATTTTCGCGTTCGGTAACGTTATCTGATATTTTCACACCTAACAATAGTCTGTCCTCGACGCTATACCCGATTGTATCGATCATGCAGATATCGGGGTATTCTATAGCAAAAGCGTGCATTAATGAATCATATTCTTCATAGGTAGGATAGGTTTGCCAATCCTCAACAACCCCTTTGTAATCCCCCGGTTTGTAGTAATATGCAGCAGGCGGAATTACAGTATATTCTTTCCCAAGTGCAAGGAATTTAATAAACTCATCTGCATTGGCATTGCATGTAACGACATTGCCATTGACATTAACAACAGAGAGTATCTCAGATAATTTGTTAATTAATTGCCGATCATTGCATATTAACTTCAGATCAACCTCTCCCCTTTCTTCGAGGTATTTCGCAGCTTCTGAAGCTTGGTTGTCCGGTTGTCCATATACGGGATGCATGATAAACAAAATAATTACAAGTCTAAAAATATATTTTATAATACTTTTCATAGCCTCATACATTAAATCGGATAAACAAAATGTCACCGTCTTCAACGATATAGTTTTTACCTTCAACATGTAATTTCCCTGCTTCACGGCATTTATGTTCAGATCCCAGTGATACAAAATCGTTATATTTCATCACTTCAGCTCGTATAAATCCCCTTTCCATGTCGCTATGGACAATACCTGCAGCTTTCCTTGCATTAGCGCCCTCCTTAATAGTCCAGGCTCTTATTTCCTTAGGTCCCATCGTAAAAAAAGTTCTTAATTTAAGCAGTTTATATGCCGCCCTAATGAATTTATTCACACCGGGTTCAGAAAGGCCAATATCTTTTAGAAAATCTTTCCTGTCATCTTCATCCTCCAATTCTGCAATCTCAGCTTCCAGGCCCGCAGCAATAATAAGTATTTCCGTTTCTTCGTCTTTCAGCGCTTCCTTCACCTTATCCACATACCGGTTTCCCGACACTGCTGATTTCTCATCCACATTACATATGTACATAACCGGTTTTGCCGTTAGCAGAAACAAATCTTCAGCATATTTACTCTCTTCATCGCTTAATTTCAATGTCCTTGCCGGCTGAAAGTTCTCCAGATGATTTCTAATTACGCGCAGAACTTCCGCGTTCTTTCCAGCATCTTTATCACCTGATTTCGCCACTTTCTCAATTTTTTCCAGTTTTTTTTCGACAGATTCAATATCCTTTATCTGGAGTTCGAGTTCTATGGTTTCAAGGTCTCTTACCGGATCAACAGATCCTTCGGTATGAGGCAGATTCTCATCGTCGAAACATCTGAGCAGATGGATAAGTGCATCGGCATTGCGAATATCATTCAGGAATTTGTTCCCAACACCTTCACCCTTACTTGAGCCCTTTGTAAGACCAGGTATATCCACAATCTCTACTGTGGTTGGAACAACCTTTTCCGTTGAATGCAACTTTTCAAGTTCCTGAAGTCTTTGGTCCGGCACTTTTATAATTCCAATATTTGACTTCGTTGCACTGAATGCAAAATTTGTTATTTCGCCTTTAACAGGTGAAATACAATTAAATAAGGTTGTTTTTCCTGTATTTGTGATTCCGATTATTCCACAGTTCAATGCCATAGTTGCCTCTTCATGTTTTATTCAGCCACAAAATTACATTT
>DAOVLD010000094.1 GCA_030631445.1 Bacteroidota bacterium | reverse complement strand
CTCATCCGTGTTTCAGGGTAGTCAAGACCTGATTGAGTACAGGAGAACAAGAGTATAAATACAATCGCACTTAATAAAAATGTAAGCTTTTTCATTTATTTAGAGTTTTTTACTATTAATGAAAATATATGAAATTCATAGTTGCCGTTTCTGTTTTTTCATTTCATTATCTCTTTTTTTTCCAAATATCTGTCCAGCCACCAATCCTATTACCCAGCCCAGTAAAACACCGGTTTTCAAAATGTCACTGTTTTCTTCCTGGATAAAGAGTATCATATATGCAATAAGTAGTCCTGCCAGAATTCCAAATAACATCCCCAATAATGAATACACGGAAGCAAAGTAAGATTTTGGATAGAGTTTATGTACCTTTTTCAGATGCCGGAATATAAGACCAAAGGTTTTTTCATACCCGGTATTGCCCAATGTTGAATTATCCCGAAAATTTTCCGGATTTGAAACTATATGGGACATATCATTTTTAAAAAAAAAGCAGTCTCTGCAGGAAGTTGAATATTCATCCACTTTTTCTGCCATTTTAGCTAATCTTCTAATCTGCAGAAACCTGTAGTTTCTCCCTGAAAGATCGTTTGTACCTATCTTAAGTTTATCATTAAAATCAGTCAGCCATTCTGAAGAATTTGCCATTGCAGAAAAATTTGAAAGGTTTAAATATAACAAAAAAAGGCCGGGAAAACCCGACCTTTCTTATACAATTAATTAAGTTCTTCAGGAAAATGCATAGTTATTCTGGAACATTGGAATACTGGAATATTGGAATACTGGAATATTGGAACTAAGATCGCAAAGCGATCGATCTCATGCGAAGCGAGTAATGTTCAAAAAGTGTGTCATTCATTTTCTTCCCATTCTTCCATTATTATTCGCTCCCACAATCCTTCCCACAACCCGCTCATGAGGTTTTCGCAAACAAGTTTGCTCAAACGTTCCATCTTTCCATTATTCCATCTTTCCATTTACCTCTAATTATTCCTGTCAGGTTTCGGAAGTAGAATTTTCCGGGATAGTTTAACTTTACCTGTTCTTTTATCAACATCTATCAATTTCACTTCAACCTCATCACCTTCAGAAAGCACTTCATCTACGGTTTTTAATCTTCTCCACTCAATTTCCGAAATATGAAGAAGACCATCTTTGCCCGGTAGTATTTCAACAAAGGCACCAAAAGGCACAATGGTTTTTACTTTCCCTTTATACACCGCACCAATCTCAGGTACAGCAACAATGCTATTTATTCGCTTAAGCGCTTTATTAATCGCCTCTTCGTTATCGGCAAATACATCAACAACTCCTTTATCGTCAATCTCTTCAACGATAATTGTTGTCCCTGTTTCGCTTTGAATCTCCTGTATTACTTTACCTCCTGGTCCGATAATAGCACCAATCATATCTTTAGGTATAGTAATCTGAGAAATACGTGGAGCATGGGGTTTGAGATTTTCCCTTGGTTCAGAAATTGTTTCCGCCATTTTATCCAGAATATGTAATCTTCCTTTTCTGGCTTGTTCAAGTGCTTCTGCCAGAACCTCATAGGGAAGTCCGTCAACTTTAATATCCATTTGGGTAGCAGTTATACCATCCCTGGTACCGGTAACTTTAAAATCCATATCGCCAAGGTGATCTTCATCACCAAGAATATCCGAAAGGATTGCATATCTTTTACTCTTAGAATCAGAGATCAGGCCCATTGCAATACCTGAAACAGGTTTTTTTAATTTTATACCGGCATCCATGAGGGCAAGGGATCCGGCACAAACTGTTGCCATTGATGAAGAACCGTTAGACTCAAGAATATCTGACACAACTCTTATTGCATAAGGATTCTCACTGTCTTCAGGCATCATGTTTTTCAATGCCCTATGCGCAAGATTCCCATGACCAATTTCTCTTCTGCTTGTACCTCTTGCAGGTCTCGCATCTCCGGTTGAAAATGGAGGAAAGTTATAATGCAGTACAAATTTATGAGAGCCCTGGAAAAGGACTTCATCAATCATTTTTTCATTAAGTTTTGTACCCAGAGTAACTGTTGTAAGCGATTGAGTTTCTCCCCTTGTAAAAACAGCAGAACCATGAGCTGCCGGTAGTGGATCTACTTCGCTCCAGATAGAACGTATTTCATCAGTTTTTCTCCCATCCAGGCGTATTCCCTTATCAAGCATAAGATTACGTACAGCCTCTTTTTCTACATCATGGTAATATTTCCCAATAATTGATTCATTTATTTCGTCTTCATCAGTAAACTGCTCCAGAAATTTTTCTTTAACAGCCTCAAAAGCTTCACTTCGTTCTTGTTTGTTGGCGATTGCCTTTTCTGCAACTTTAAATACTTTGTCGTATGTTTCCTTCCAGACCTTCTCCTTTAATCCCTCATCACTCTCTTCATTTTCGTACTCTCTTTTTTGAGTAGCACCAACCATTTCAGCCAGTTCTTCCTGAACTTTACACTGATCCTTTATCGCTTCATGAGCAAACTTAATTGCCTCTATCATTTCAGCTTCAGAAATCTCTTCCATTTCACCCTCAACCATAAGGATATTATCTTTGGTAGCCCCAATTAAAAGGTCAATATCAGCATCCACAAGCTCAGAAATGCCCGGATTGATCTTAAATTTCCCATCAATTCTTCCAACCCTAACTTCAGAGATCGGACCACCAAAAGGAATATCTGATACACTAAGAGCAGCAGATGCGGCAAGTCCGGCTAACGAATCGGGTAGAATATCTTTATCAGCAGAAATAAGGTTTATAGTTACAAATGTATCAGCATGATAATCATCAGGGAATAATGGTCGTAACGCCCTGTCCACTAACCTGGCAATAAGCACTTCATAATCCGAAGGTCTAGCCTCTCTTTTCAGAAATCCGCCCGGGAATCTTCCCAGTGAAGCGTATTTCTCTTTGTAATCAACAGAAAGAGGCATAAAATCCACATCCTCTCTAATCTCTTTAGCTGATACCACAGTGGCAAGAAGCATTGTCCTGCCCATTTTAACAACAACAGAACCATCAGCTTGTTTTGCCAGTTTGCCTGTCTCAATAGAAATTGTCCGGCCATCACCCAGATCAATTGTTTTCTCAATTACTTTATACATATTTAATTTCTTTTATCATCGTAACGGAATCATTTTGGCAGTAATAAGAAAAAAGGCAATGTTGAAATTGCCTCTTTTGCTACTTCCGTAATTTCAGTGCTTTAATAATTGCACGGTATTTATCGATATCTTTCCCTTTAAGGTAGTCAAGCAACCGTCTTCTTTTACCTACCAATTTCAATAATGATCGCTGTGTATGGTAATCATTCTTACTGGTTTTAAGATGACTTGTCAGGTGGGATATGCGTTGTGAGAACAATGCTATCTGAGCCTCTGTTGACCCGGTATCCTTCTCGTTACTGCCATACTTCTTGAAGAGTTCCTTTTTCTTCTCTGCGGTTAATTGCATTATTTTCTTGTTTTTTAACTAATTATACTTTCCTTAATAAGAGGTGCAAAAGTATTTATTTTTTTTCATTATTCAATAAACTCCGGCGAAAATATTAATAATCATTTTATTTTAAGTCCCTTGTCAAGTGTATGAGGCAAATAAAATGATACTATAATCTTTTCACTTTCCTTTCTCAATAAGGGATTTAAGACGTTCAATTTGCTCATGCTTGCCAAGCGCGAAAAGCTGATCTCCCGGGGATAGCTTTATTTCGGGTGAGGGACTAATAATAAAACTTTTATCCTCTCTTTTCAATCCGATGATATTAGCTCCCGATACATTGCGAATATCGAGCTCTTTTATTGACTTGTTTGCAAAACAGACAGCAATATCCTCACATGAGACTTCCTCCAAGCTTACATCTTTATGGCTCTGAAGCATCAGGTACTCAATAAACTCAACCAGATCTGGTTCAGCAACCAGTTTCGCCATCCGCTGCCCCCCGATTTTATCAGGCATAATGACATTTGTAGCACCGGCCCTCTTTAGTTTCTCAACAGAATGGTCATCTGATGCTCTACTGACAATCACCAAATTAGGATTTAATTGCCTGGCAGTAAGGACTATATACAGATTTTCTGCATCATTGGGTAAAGTGGCAATCAGTGCTCTTGCACTTTCAAGCTTTGCGGCTTCGAGAATTTCATCATTTGCAGCATCGCCTTCAACATAAAGCAACGATTCATCTTCACGAATTTTTTGAACTAAAGATTCATTTTTTTCAATAATAACAAAATCCTCTTTATGCTCACGAAGATTAACAGCAGCCTGTTTTCCATTTCTTCCGTAACCACAAATGATTACATGGTTACTTAATTTCCTGATTCGTTTTTTCACTTTGTTATCTTTATAATAATTCCTGAAAATTCCATCAATAATATAGCGTGTAAAAGTAGTAACAGCATATGCGAAAATACCAAAACTAAAAATTATCAAAAAGGCCGTAAAAATTCTGCCAACATCTGACAGAGGATGGACCTCCTGAAATCCAACTGTTGCCACAGTTATTATGGTCATAAAGAAGGATTCGATAAATGAAAACCCTTCAATTATCATATACCCAATAATGCCAATACTAACAATACTGACCAATAGCACAAAAGCATAAACAGCCGGTTTGAATTCACTCTTCATTTGAATTTTGTAGTATTAACTGATTTCCGATTTGACAATTTAAACATTTTTTCTGATTACAATATACATTTTTAAGCTGTAATAATGCTTGTGAATCAGATGCATTTTTTGCTTTTACACCCAGTTTCTTCCACTTTATAATAATTGAATTATCCTCGGGGGGTAAACTTTCAAGAATATCAATTGCCCGTTCACTCAGATCAGTGATCCCTTTAGATTTGCCATACAGGAAAATAAAAGGAACCACCGTGTTGATCAAAATGTTATTAATGCCTGTTTCACCGATCCTTTTTTCTTTCTTTGTTGATTTTTTACCAAAACGGTAATGTACATCCCAGTATTCGGACGCTGTAATCCTGAAAAGATCTTTAATTATGCCCGGGTCTTTTGTCTGAATGATTTTTGAAAACAGATGAGATGAATGGTAAATAATCATTGAAAACTGTGCAATCCGGATTGTCGGAAAATTTGAAGGTCTCAGCCGCATAAATTTCCAAAGATGTTCTCCGAGTGGTTTTAGAGAAAACTTTTTCCGAAGAAATTCATACTCCTTTTTTAACTTACTTTGATAATCATCAACCGGAAAAGCCGTTTGCAGAAAACCTGCCTGTCCGAAAAGCATTGCCTCAATTTGCAACAGGTTATCTTTATGTTTTCCAAGGTATTTAAGAGGCAATGACCTGGCAAGGAACCTGAATGGTTCACTATTCTTTTTAAAACCGAAGCTTCCTGCAAGTGCCTGGTAAAATGATTCTTCCCAGCTTTGGTCATTTCTCAACAATATCTGCTTTAAATCACCTGTTTTACTTTCCAGCCTTTCCACCAGCAATTTATATAACCATTGTTTTATAAAAAATGGATCTACCCTGAATATTTGATCATTGCATGGTATCCATTGCCGGTTTAGCAATAAAATTTCATAGTTTTCATAGAGTTTATCCCTGAACGTCAATTCCATTGCCGGGATAGGATCCTCGTTACTTCTGGTTACAACCCGGTCATCTTTGAACACGACATGCAAGATTACATTATCGTATGCTTTATCATTATTATGCCCATGTTTTTGCCAGTCAGATGAAAAGATGTGTATCTCCACATTTCCCACCCATAAAGTTCCGTCAATTTTCACCTTAGCACTAATAAAATCGGGGCCGGCATCCGAATTATGCTGACCAGGATGCACTATTTCAATCTTCTCACCTGATGTAGCATGGAGGTCATTTTTATTAAACAACTCATACATCCAGACAAAATGAAGGAATTCTTCTTTCACTATAGCAGATGATTTTGGAACATTATAGTTGACATCTCCAATGCAATTGTTTTTGCTTTTTCACCGGCTTTTTGCGCAAATTTATCTGAGCTGTCAGCAAATATTATCCCACGGGAAGAGTTAACTATCAGTCCGCATTTATTATTAATTCCATATTCAGTCACCTCCTGCAAGCTTCCACCCTGGGCTCCTATGCCGGGAACCAGAAGAAAATGATCAGGAATTATCTTGCGTATATCTCTTAACATTTCTGCTTTGGTAGCACCTACAACATACATCATATTATTTTCCGATCCCCATTCCAAAGATCTTTGTAATACATTTTCAAATAACCGCTTATTCTGCCTGTCTACCGAAAATTGAAAATCATTTGCCCCACTGTTTGATGTAAGAGCGAGGAGGATCACCCATTTATCCGGATATTCCAGAAATGGTGACACAGAGTCCTCTCCCATATAAGGTGCCACTGTAATAGCGTCAAAATCAAGATACTCAAAGAATGTTTTTGCATACATTTTTGATGTGTTACCAATATCACCACGCTTGGCATCGGCAATAAGAAATATGTCAGGGTATTGGGATTTTATGTAATCAACTGTGTTTTCAAGGGATATCCACCCATTAGCACCACGTGATTCATAAAAAGCGATATTTGGTTTATAAGCCACTGCATATTCATTTGTAGCATCAATTATTTCTTTATTAAACCTGAAAACAGGGTCTTTTTCCCTATGAAGCACTGCGGGGATCTTCTCAATATCGGAATCCAGTCCTACGCACAGGAATGATTTCTTTTTTTTTATATTATTGAAAAGTGTGTTGGAGTTCATAATTTTTTAATCTGATTTTAATCCAGTCCGCTTTCTTTGAGGCGCTCAGCATTTTCAGCCATCTGCAGTTTATTATTTATCTCTTCAATATCACCATTCAGAATTGCTTCAAGATTATACATTGTCAGGTTGATCCGGTGGTCGGTCATCCTTCCCTGGGGGTAGTTATATGTCCGGATTTTTGCTGACCTGTCACCGGAGGAAACCATAGTTTTCCTTTTT
>DAOVLD010000028.1 GCA_030631445.1 Bacteroidota bacterium | reverse complement strand
TTTTATTTTGATATTCTCGGGATGAAAGAGGTGAAAAACTTTGTTTTAAATAAGGTTCTTGCTAATAAGATTTTTAGCATAAATAATGAAACTTCAGTTTACCTTTTGCAAAAAGATGATATTAGTCTGGAGATATTTATTTTACCCGGACAAAACAAACACAGTTTTGAACATATCTGCCTTGCAGTTAAGGATCGGGAGAAGCTTGTTGAAAATTCCCTGAAACATAATTATGAATGTATCAGGATAGAAAGAGATTTGTTCGATCTGGTTTTTATAAAAGACAGAAGTGGGAATGTTTTTGAAATTAAGAAGAACTCGTAACCCGTAACTCGCTTTGTCCGCCGTATCCGCCAGTTGGCGGAGAAGGTGGATAATATTTTGGAAGAATGTAGAATGAAAAATTATTATACAGATGAAAACATTTCTTGATTGTTTGCCTTGTATGATGGATCAGGCTTTGCGTGCCGGAAGAATAGCTACTGATGATGAGCGGATTATAAAAAAGCTGCTTGATACTGTAGGCGCAATGATGAAAGACATTCCAATGGAGAACACACCTCCGGAAACAGGAGAGATCATTTACCGGATAGTAAGAGAAATTACAGGAGTAACCGACCCATACAAGGAAGTTAAAAAAGCGAATATTGAAGAAGCTTTGTCTTTATATCCGGAGTTAAAAAAAATTGTTGAAGAGTCTGATAATTCATTGCTAACAGCTATTCGTATAGCTATAGCCGGGAATGTTATTGATCTGGGAGTGAATAAGAAATTTAATCTTGTTGAAGATGTGCAAAAAATATTAAAACAAGATTTTGCTATTCTTGATTTTGATAAATTTGAAAAACAACTGAAAACAACTGATTCTGTTCTTTATCTTGGGGATAATGCCGGGGAATCAGTTTTTGATAAAATTCTTATTGAAGAATTAAAAAAACCGACAACATATGTTGTAAGGGAAATACCCGTGATAAATGACGTAACAGAGGAAGATGCCATTGCATCAGGAATTAATGAGGTTGCTGAAATAATATCTTCGGGAACAACAGCCCCTGCAGTTATTTTAAGTTTATGTAATAAAGAATTTCTTGAGAGATTTAATAACTCAAAACTGATTATCAGTAAGGGGCAAGGGAATTACGAAGGTCTTTCAGATGTTAAACAGCCAACGTTTTTTCTTTTAAAAGCAAAATGCTCTGTTATTGCCAACGATTTAAATGTAGAAGAAAACGATATTGTTTTAAAAGGGATTAATATATAAAGTTGAAAGTTGAAAGTTGAAAGTTATAAAGTTGAAAGTGAAGAGAGAAGAGAAAATAGAGTTGAAAGTTGAAAGTTATAAAGTTAAAAGTGAAGAGAGAAGAGAAGAAAAGTCAACAGTCAACAATCGGCAGTCAACAAAAAAGAAAATAAAAAGAAAAAAAATAATGTATTGGTAAATTCTGTTCTAATTTTTTATTATTTGCCTGCCCCGTAGGGAAGTTTACCCTGTGAAATTGCAAAGCAGTATGTAACAGAGCATGACCGTACGGGGGGTCTTAAATTCAAAATTTTGTTGACTTTATGGACTGATATTGAGTGGTACGGTTTTCAAATTGCCGACTGAAGACTGTAGACTGCTGACTTAGAAATGCAAAGTGTAATGAAATTAATCAGTATTTAATTATTAACATTGACCTTCTGATAGAACAATAATATGTACAAATTTTTATTTGGTCCTGTACCATCACGACGTTTAGGGATGTCTTTAGGTGTTGACCTTGTTCCTTATAAAGTATGTTCACTTAATTGTATTTATTGTGAATGTGGATTTACTACTAACTTAACAATAGAAAGAAATGAATATGTTCCATATAACGAAGTAATTCAGGAATTAAAGCGATTTCTAAGTGATAAACCGGCACTTGATTTTATTACTTTTTCAGGTTCGGGAGAACCTACTCTTAATTCACGTATTGGCGATATATTGAAATTTATTAAACAGAATTATCCCGATATTCCTGTTGCTGTCCTGACAAACGGGACTTTACTCAAAAACAAACAAGTAAGAACGGAAATTCTGGATGCTGATCTTGTATTACCATCGTTAGATGTTGCTTCAGACCTGTCTTTCAGGAAAATAAACAGACCTATTCATTCACTGGATATTGAAGATTATATAAATGGTCTTTGTGAATTCAGAAAAGAATACCAGGGCAAAATTTGGCTGGAGGTTCTTATTATTCCGGGATATAATAATAGTAAGGAGGATTTAAAGTTATTGAAAGAGGCATTTAATAAAATTAAGCCTGACAGCATTCAGTTAAATACACTTGACAGACCCGGAGTTATACCCGGTCTTAAAGCTGCCGGCAAAGAAGAATTGGAACAAATAGCAGATTTCTGGGGACTTGATAATATTGAAATTATTGCTGCAGCCCCATCGCGAAAAGAGGTAAAATCTTTCCGTGATGATGTTGAATCTGCAATTTTGGAGACAATATTCAGAAGACCATGTACTGTTGATGACCTGGTTAAAATTCTCGGGTTACATATAAGTGAAATCAATAAATATCTTGACGTGTTAGAAGCAGATAATAAGATCAAATCTGTTCAGCAGGAGAGAGGTGTATTTTATCAGACAACAAATAAGAACTAAAAAAGTAATAAAAAAAATGAAAATTGTATTTACAGCAAAAGGAACAGAGTGGGATTCTATGATGGATCCACGTTTTGGGAGAACTGAATTTATTCTGATGTATAATGATGAAAAGGATGAATTTACATATACCGATAACAGGGATGTAGCAAATGAGGCTCATGGAGCCGGACCACGAACAGCACAAAGATTATTTGAACTTAATCCTGAAGTATTGATCACCGGAAACGGTCCCGGAGGTAATGCCGCAACGGTTTTAGAAAAGTCGGGCATGAAAATTTTCGTTGGGGCAGGCCAGATGACTGTCAAAGAGGCATTTGAAGCATATAAGAAGGGTGAATTGAAGTTGTTTTAATTTAAAAAATTAAAAATTAAAAATTAGAAATTAAAAAGTGAAGAGGAGGAATGGATTTACAATCGGGTGTACATATTTTTAAGCATGCATTAATGATCACCGGTTTTGTACTGATGATGATGCTTATTATTGATTATATCAATGTGCAAACACAAGGTATCTGGAATCGTAAACTACAGCAAAAAGAATGGTTACAGATTATTCTATCAGCATCACTTGGTGTTATTCCCGGTTGCCTTGGCGCATTCGCGGTTGTATCTTTATATACACACCGTATTGTAAGCTTTGCAGCCCTGGTAGCCGCTATGATAGCAACTTTTGGCGATGAAGCGTTTGTAATGTTTGCCATGATGCCGGAAAAGGCACTGATATTAACGATTATTGTTTTTGTTATTGCTCTTCTTACAGGATTTTTCATTTTGTTGGTCTCGAAACAAAAAGATCAGGATAACGACAGATCATATGGGTTTAAAGTACATGAAGAAGAGATAAAATGCAGTTGTTTTCCCAGGGATAATTTGATTAGTCAAATAAAAAACATAAGTTTTGAGCGGACATTGCTTATTACCGGCTTTTTAATTTTTATTATTTTTCTTATCGCAGGAGAATTGGGCCCTGAAGAATGGGATTGGAAGAAGATCACTTTTCTTGCAGGAGGTTTAGTTACATTGTTTATTGTAACAACTGTTCCTGACCATTTCCTTAATGAGCATCTTTGGGGACATGTGATAAAGAAACATTTACCACGTATATTTTTTTGGACCTTTGGAACTTTTGTCTTTATTCATTTTATCGAGGGATTCCTGGATATCAGTAGCTGGATACAGGATAATAAATATATGATTTTAATCATTGCCGTATTGATAGGCATAATCCCTGAGTCCGGGCCACACCTGGTTTTTATCACTCTTTTTGTTAATGGCACAATCCCATTCAGCATATTATTGGCAAGCTCCATTGTCCAGGATGGACACGGGGCGATCCCTTTACTGGCTGAATCTAAAAAAGGGTTTATTTATATGAAACTTATAAATATTCTGGTTGGATTAATTATTGGGTTTATAGGATTGTTTTTCTTTTAACTTAATAATGACTGTCTAATTGACTACTCAACTCCCAGTCTGTGTGTCTTCATTTCTCACCGTTCTCTTCTCCTTCCAGCTTCGACCTTCAAGCTTCTATCTTTTATTCTTCTCTTTTAACTTTTAACTTTCAACTTTTTACTAACCTGAAGTATTCCAGATATAGCCATTCAAAATAAGGCTTATTAGTATTAGGTTATCTTGTCTAATGCCTGGGAAAGATCGTCAATCAGATCTTCAACATTTTCAATTCCAACCGATAAACGTACCAGTCCATCTGTAATTCCGGCTTTCAACTTCTCTTCTTTGTTTATGCCCGAGTGTGTCATTGAAGCAGGGTGCTGAATAAGTGTTTCAATTCCACCAAGGGAGACTGCAAGAATTGCCAGCTCAACATTATCCATAAAAGCTTTTCCTGTATTATGGCCACCTTTTAATTCAAAGCTTATCATTGTACCGAATCCTCTCATTTGCTTTTTGGCAAGTTCATGCTGTGGGTGTGATCTCAACCCCGGATATTTCACCCATTTAACAAGAGGATGTTTTTCGAGCCATTGTGCGATCTTTGCAGCATTTTCCTGAGCTTTTTCGATACGGATTGATAGAGTTTTAACACCTCTGTGAACAAGGTAAGCCTGGTGCGGGTCCATATTGCAACCAAAATTTACCATTATATCTCTGATCTGTTTATAAAGATTTTCCTCTTTTGCTACAATAACTCCACCAACTACATCAGCATGACCGTTAATAAATTTTGTAATGGAGTGGAACACAACATCAGCGCCCAGGTCGAGGGGATTTTGGAGATAAGGACTTGAAAAAGTATTATCCACAACAAGGGGGATTCCATATTTATGCGCAATTTCTGCAATTTTACGGATATCGGTTATTTGCATAGTGGGATTAGAAGGGGTTTCGACCAGGATCATTCTGGTATTGGATTTAATTGATTGTTTAACTTTATCAGGATCAGAGGTATCCACAAAAGTAGCTTCAACACCAAAGCGGCTGTAGTGTTTTTCGATTACATTGCGTGAGGGTCCATACACTGAAGCTGTACTAACCAGATGGGCACCTTGTCCGAGTAAAGCCAGATAAATTGAATTAACAGCACCCATTCCCGAGCTGGTTGCAATTCCTCCGAATCCATTTTCAAGTTCAGCTATCGTTTCTTCAAGGGCATTTATGGTCGGGTTCCCAAGCCGGGTATAAATATATCCGTCGTCTTTACCTGAAAAGCAATCAGCCCCATGCTGTGCGTTTTTAAAAGAAAAAGTGGATGTTTGAAAAATAGGGACAGTTACACTACCCATTGAGTCTTCTAATTCTCCTAAGTGTACAAGTTTTGTGTTGAAACCGGATTTTTTCTTTTTCATAAATTATATATTTTTTAAGTATAATAAAAAGTAGAATTAAATATTTCGTAAAAATTGCAATTAACCAATCGGCAGTCGGCAGTCGGCAGTCAGCTTAATAAAAGCAAAGTATAATAAAAATGGTCATTTTAGAGATTACAAATATACGACATTAAATAGTGTTTGTCCATAAAGTCAAATAAATCTTAAAAAAAGCACCAAAAAACAAATTACAAATAACAAATAATATCCAAATATCAATTATCAAATGACCGAAACTGTTTTGATTATTGAATTTTTGAATATTGTAATTTATTTGAATTTTGGTGCTTGTCATTTGTGATTTTTACTATTTATTTAAACTTTCTGATTTTATAGACAGGCTCTAAATAGTCACAAAAATTTATATTCGTTTAATTTGTTTCAAACGTTTTGCCATATGGTTTGCAAAAACAAAATCGTTTAATTTTTCATTTTCTGAATGAAGGATATCTTTATTTGTGCCTTCCCACCATTTTTGTCCCATATGAATAAAAATAATCTTTTCGCCAAACTCCATTACCGAATTCATATCATGGGTATTTACAATAGTAATTGTATTAAATTCATCGGTAATTTCTTTGATCAGGTTATTTATCCTCAGTGTTGTAATAGGGTCCAATCCCGAATCAGGCTCATCACAGAAAAGGTATTCCGGATTAAGAGCTATAGCCCTGGCGATGGCAACCCGCTTTTGCATTCCGCCACTAATTTCAGAGGGGTATAGATGATTTGCATTTAAAATATTGACCCTGTTCAGGCAAAAATTAGCACGTTCCCTTTTTTCTTCATAGCTCATGTTTGTGAACATATTAAGAGGGTAGATAACATTTTCCTCAACAGTAGAGGAGTCGAAAAGTGCACTTCCCTGGAATAGCATTCCGATTTTTTTTCTAATTTCCTTTTTTTTCCTAAAATCAAGTTTGCTGTAAACAACATCGTCATATTTAACCTCACCCTTATCTATATCAAGTAAACCAACTATTGACTTTAGAAGAACGGTTTTCCCTGAACCACTCTGACCGATGATAAGATTTGTTTTTCCCTTTTTAAATTCAACGCTGATATCTTTAAGAACAGTTTGATTATTAAAAGATTTCCATATATGATCTACCTTTATCATGATAATAACAGTTGGGTAAGGATTACATCGCTAAGTAATATTAATATACAGCTGTAAACAACTGCTTTTGTGCTGGAACGTCCCACTTCCAGTGCCCCACCCCTGACAAAATATCCGTAATATGAAGAAACAGATGTTATAATAAAAGCGTAGAATACAGTTTTAATAAGAGCGTATGTTACATAAAATGGAATAAAGGCAAACTGAATACCATATATATAATCTTCAGATGACACTACACCTGTTACTGTTCCGGCAATCCAGCCACCAAACACCCCAATAGCTATACTTATCATAGTGAGCAGGGGATTAAAAAGAACAGATGCAATTATCTTAGGAAGGATAAGATAGCTTGCTGAGTTCACACCCATAATTTCGAGGGCATCAATTTGCTCTGTTATCCTCATTGTCCCTATCTCTGAGGCTATACTAGATCCAATTTTTCCTGCAAGGATTAATCCTACCATAGTAGATGAAAACTCCAGGATAATAGTATCGCGTGCCATCAATCCTATCAGGTACCTTGGGTAAAAAGGATTTTCAGTATTATATGCTGTTTGTAAAGTTATTACTGCACCGGTAAAGACGGATATAATAATAACAATACCAATAGAATTGACTCCCAAACTAATAAGTTCTTTAAGTGTTTGGTTATAGTATATTTTGCTTTTTTCAGGTTTTGAGAAGACCTTTGTCAGCAGGATAAAATATCTTCCAAAATGATAAAAAAACTGCATATTAAAGAAATGATTAAATGATTTAATGATTAAATGAGTAAATGATAAAATGACTAAAATGTTACGAGTTACGAGTTAAGGTCTTTGAACCCTGAACTTTAAGCTTTGAACTCTTCATTCTTCCTTACTCAGCTACTCACCTTACTTAACTACTCACCTAACTAATAAGAATACAAATATCATAAATATTATTGATTTACCGGAAGATAATCGGATGATATGTTCTAATGATACTATTTTATAAAACATTTTATTAATAGGAAAATTTTAGTAAATTGAAACTGAAAAAAATGAAAACTATGGATAAGAACAATTATTGTGTAATTATGGCAGGAGGGATAGGAAGCAGGTTTTGGCCTTATAGTCGTATACAAAAACCAAAACAATTTCTTGATATTCTGGGAATAGGAAAAACACTTCTTCAACAAACATTTGACAGGTTTGCTAATATTTGTCCTGAAGAAAATGTTCTGATCGTAACTAATGCTGATTATAAGGAACTTGTTCTTGAGCAACTTCCCGGGATAAAACCATCTAATATTCTACTTGAACCATTGAGGAAAAACACTGCCCCCTGCATAGCTTATGCAAATTATAAGATAAACAAAATAAATCCTGACGCTTGTATTGTTGTTGCACCTTCTGATCATTTTATACAAAAGGAAAAGCAATTCAGAGACAGGATAAACGAGGGGTTTAAATTTATAAGGAATCGGGATGCATTATTAACACTTGGAATAAAGCCTGACAGGCCTGAAACAGGTTACGGATATATTCAGGTTTCAAAGGGGGAAATAGCAGGCACAAATAAGAACCTGAATAAAGTTAAAACATTTACAGAAAAACCTGATTATGATTTGGCTAAGGTTTTTTATGAAAGTGGTGAGTTTTATTGGAACTCCGGAATTTTTATCTGGTCGCTCAACTCAATAATGAATGCATTTAACAAGCATTTATCTGAAGTTGATAGTATATTCAGGGAAGGAGTAAAATTTTATGATACTAACAGGGAAAACGAATTTATTCTTAAAACATATTCGAAATGCAAAAACATTTCCATCGATTATGGCATAATGGAAAAAGCAGATAATGTATATGTTTTGTGTTCTGATTTTGGCTGGTCAGATCTTGGTACCTGGGGTTCGCTATACGATAACTTAAAAAAGGACAAGAATGAAAATGCAATAACCGGACAAAATATTTTCGATTATGATGTTAAAGGATCTATTGTGAGAGTATCGGATGATAAGCTTGTTGTATTGCAGGGATTGGAAGATTGTATTATTGTTGATACAGATGATATACTTCTTATCTGCAAGAAAAAAGACGAACAGAAAATCAAGCAATTTGTAAATGACATTAAGCTTCGTAAAGGGGAGGAGTATATATAAAAAAAAGACACTTTTGCAGTGTCTTTTTTATTAGTGAAATATATCTTTTAAAATTAGTATTCCCAAAGATCATGTTCAACGTTGAATAACCATTCTTTTATGCGTTGCGCCTCAATTAACGCCTCTTTCCCTGTTTCATAATCACTTATCTGACGGTTATCGTAAACGTTTGATTCCCCAATGATTGTGCTGGAGAATCTTCTTTGCATAAAGAAATCGTCATAAGAAATCCGGTGAGCGTCATTATTAGGATTAAAAATTTCATGATTTGCGAATGTATTCCTGAAATCAGGATAATAGATCCAGCATATCCTTGCTCTTTTAAATTCACCAACTTCACTGTCATAATAATTCCGGATTGGCATTAATCCAAGGATCCTGACATCCATCCGGGAGTGTTTTTTATCAAAGAACCACTCTTCCTGAACCTGGATTTGCTTAACATCTTCAGGGCTTGGTTCATTAACAATTACAGTATCTCTAAAAACACCGGGGGCTATCTGGATACTTGTTGAATCAGTTTCAGCTCCCATTTTCCTGTCTATATCAGCCTGAGTGATCTTTACGGTCATATCATCACCAATATCGGCATCGTAAGCATTTACTGTTCCCGACTTAATTTCAGCGAGAATTATATGTATAAGACTTGCACGATCACCAATTGGTTCAGTAGGGAAGTACAATGGTTGATTTATTTTTTTTCTAAGATCGATCACCCTCCATATTCTTTTTGACCACATAACATCTGCTTCGCGCAGGTGAGAGTAAGGGATTGGTGATTTATCCCTAATATCTTTATTATATAAGCCTTTTACCCGTGCAGGGTCTTCCTGAGCTGAAAGTTTCAGAGCAGGAGCGAATAGCATGCACAGGAAAAGTATTCCGGGAATTATTATTCTATGTTTTTTCATATCGAAAATAAGTTTATTGTTATTCAATTTTCAGAACAATTGGAGGAAGTGACCTTTGACGACCATCAGGTCCAACTGCTTTAATATCGGTAAACACAACACGATCATTTCTCTTCAATCTGTTAATTAAGCTTTTCTGGGCTGCTGTAACTCTATGGCTTTTTGATGGTTCGGTAACGGCAAACCCACGGTCGTTTATTTCAATTGTAAAGGCGGTGACATCATAATGTATATCGAACAGGAAATTTTCCAGTTCAGCAAAAACTGCCACCTGGGCACTTAGCATTGATTTTGCAATTGCCCCGCTGTTTTTACCACCAATTTTTGCCACAGGGTCAGGTACTACTTCTACCCTGAAAGGGAGGGGTGCAAATGACCGTCTTATACCATTAATTTCTGCTGTAACTGTAACATTGGATATTTTCCCAGGAGTTCTCGGGCTTGCAATAAATGAACCACGAAACTTTTTAGTAGTTCCCCTTTTTATGGTGCCGTTTGTCATAGTGGCAAAAGTTTTATCAGAAGCTGCCCCGGAAACGGAAATATCAACAGGATTTTCCACACCAACATAGAAAACATTCATAGCAGTGGGAGAAACTACTACATTGGGTGGTGCCACTGTATATTTTTCTTCGAAAGGAAAATTTGTAAAATCCCCATCAGGGGCTCTCATTCTAATTAGTCCACCCCAGGTTTTATCTCCAAGAACAGTAGGTTTTCTCTTGTAGATTCCCCGTCCGCGTTCATCAACAGTTAATGTTTCATAATCACCGGTCATACGATATTCCTTAATTCCATTGGCATTAACAGTGGTTTCATATTTACCAACTAAAACTTCAGGTTGTTGAGTTGTATCTGTTGCAGCAATGAATACCTCAGCCTGGTATTCGTTACCTCTCATAATATAGTTCGAATTAGTAATTATCGTTGGGATCAGACTATTAAATTTAAAAGCCCCGGCGTCAATTTGCTGATATAGGAAATTAAGAGCTTCAGCTTCTGCATTTCGAATGTCACTTTGCACTTTGGACAATAGAGTGATGGAAGCAATAAGAGGTGATGCCTGGAACATATGGTTAACCCAAAGCACCTTTTCTCCTTTAATTACGGGATCGTCTGTATCAAGACCGGCTTCGATCGAATTTGAAGCACTGACATTTTTATTTCCAATTATATCCAGCAAAAAAGTACGGTATTCTCCTATTGCAGCTTTCAAGTCAAATGCCTTTCCATTCTGATCTGATCCGACAAGTATTTGTGAAGGAATATTATTCTCGTCAATTTTTTTAATTTCTTCAACAATAATCTCTCCTTCTGCTGTAAGGGCTTCACTATCTTTTCCCTCGGCTGTCTGAATAATTTCGATTTTTAAATCCTGTACATAATCATACATCTCGTTAGCACGTTCCTTAACCTCGTATGCAATGTTTTTCCAGGGGCCTGCTTTTTGTGGATTTTCACTAGCAGCCTGATCGAATTCCTGATAGATCAATTCATTTTTAGTGCTAAAATTCTCAGTGGTTTTGGTAAGACTTTTGTCAACAAGTTTAAAAGCTTCCACGGCATCTTTAGACACATTCAGTGCCAGCAATGCTGTAAGCACCAAATACATCATACCAATCATTTTTTGTCTTGGTGTTTCTTTTCCGTGACCCATAATTCAAGGATGAAGTTTATAATTAAAAACTAAATAGTACTATTTGCCCATTACGTTCATAGCCGATAACATATTGCCGTATATTGTATTCAGGGCAGACAGATTTTCGCTAAGCTTTGAAACTTCTTCGCGATATTTCTTAGTATCTCCGACAGTATCTTGCAAATCAGTCATCATTTCATCAAGGTTTTTATAGAGGGCATCAGAGGTTTTGAGATGATCATCGGTTCCCTGCAATTGAAGCTCATAAACTGCATTTAAAGCAGAAAGATTTTTATTAAGAGCTTCAAGTTGTTCACCATATGATTTACTACCACCTTCGATAATTGAGAAGGATTCGGATAATTGCTGATAATTACTCCCCGATTCTGTTATCAGGTTAGCTGTTTTGTCATATGACCCAGAGAGTCTGGTGACAGACTCTTTCAACTCTTCGGTTGATTTAACATATGATTCCGTATAAGAGTTTACGGCTGTTGCAGCTTGTTTAATATTATTTACATAATCGTTTGTTGCTGCTCCTGCATCAGATATATCAGATAATCTCTCGGTAGTTTCATTAAGTTTACTAAGCCCTTTTCCAAGCTTATTAAAAAGATCAGGAGTAATTTGCCCTTGCTCAAGAAGAGCATCAAACTTCTCTAAAGCAGAACTGCTTCCTCTAACAGAAGTTGGAATCTGGTCAAGTTCTTCATCATCCTGCATTCCTGCTAATTCAGGATAAACAAGAGTCCAGTCGACCTCTTCATGAAGTGGTTCGAATGCTGAAAAGAAGAAAATAACTGCTTCGGTCATAAGTCCTACAGTCAACAACGTTCCGGCGAGGGCCCAGTGTTGAATTTTGAAAAGTGCACCAATAATTACAACTGATGCGCCAAGGCCATAAAGCTTTGACATAAAGTTTTTCCAGCCGCTGCTTTGTACTAACTCTGTTAAATTCATAGTAGTTGAATTTTATTATTAATCTGAAAAAAAATATTTAATAACCCATATATGAACGAACATTCCTGAATCCTATAAATGATTT
>DAOVLD010000271.1 GCA_030631445.1 Bacteroidota bacterium | reverse complement strand
ATTAAATTTATCCGCATCAATAATATGTATCCGGACACCTTTCATTTCTTTCTTTGCCCACTTCCCATAATATGGTTTAAAAACAACAGGACGGAAAATCACACCTTTCAAACCAAGGTTATTCATTGCATCTGCCAGCTTATGAGGATCAATCCATTCGGCGGCATATATTTGAAAAGGAAGAGTATAACCAACACCTTCGGTAAATACTCCCAGTTCTCCCATAACTCCCGTTGCAACATAATATGGAGCACAATAAGCATGTGGAATATGAGGAGATGAAAGAATCCATTCCAGTCCGGTATCTTCAAATTTCATTTTCCGCTTCCAGCCATTCATTGGTACTACAGTTAATTTACAGGATTTATTACCTGCCAATAATTTTTCTTTGTTTAATAAATTCGCCAGCTCGCCGCATGTCAGTCCATAAACATAAGGAATCGGGAAAGCGCTGACCATTGAAAAATATCCTTTCTCTACAACAGGACCCTCAATTTTACAGCCTCCCAATGGATTTGGTCTGTCAAGTACAACAAAATCTATATTATTTTCAGCCGCAGCTTCCATAGCATAACCCATAGTACTGATAAAGGTATACGACCGGCATCCGATATCCTGAATATCATATACCAGGACATCAATATCTTCGAGCATCTCACTAGTAGGTTTACGTGTTTTGCCATATAATGAATATACCGGTAGCCCGGTCTTTTTATCGGTATAAAAACCAACATGTTCACCTGCGGAATAATCTCCACGAACTCCGTGCTCAGGTCCGAACAACGCGACAAGATTTACCTGCGGAGCTTCATACAGGATATCAATTGCTGATCTTAATTTTGAATCCACACCGGTTTGATTAGTTATTAATCCGACTCTCTTACCATGCAGAACCTTATAATCATCTGATATTAAAACCTCAAGTCCGGTTTTTACTTTTGGCTGGGATTTAATATCTGTTATAAATATAACTCCCGGGAATAATAAGAAAAACAATATTTTTCTAACCATAGCGAATTTGCTTTTTTATGATAAACTCCATCATTCATTAAAGAATTAACCGCAAAGTACGCTAAGGATGCACTAAGAACGTAAAGTACAAATATTCTTATGCGACCTTTGCGCCTTCTTTGCGATCTCTGCGGTTAGATTTTCTTCACTCTTTTCTCTTCAGACTGCATCACGGCAACACAGCATCACGACAACACAATTTCTCAACTCCTTTTCTCCCACTCTTCGAATTCTAGACCCTTCGACTTTTCGACTTCTTCACTCTTTGCTCTATGCTCTCTGCTCTTTGCTCTTTTTAACTCCAAATGACGGATCGATTTTAATGAACCACAGAGCTACGAAACTCGGGATTGTGCATATTATCACATAGATAAAGAAATGTTGATAACCCAGAAATTCCTGTATCGCTCCACTGATCATTCCCGGTATCATCATTCCCAGCGCCATGAATCCTGTCGCAATAGCAAAATGTGCTGTTTTATACTCTCCCTGACCGGCTATATATAACATATAAAGCATATAACCTGTAAATCCAAATCCGTACCCAAATTGCTCAACTGCAATACAAGCGTTAACCACAATCAGGTTATCCGGAAGCACATAAGACATAAAAATATAAACTACATTCGGAACATTAATACTTATAGCCATCCACCATATCCATTTTTTCAATCCATTTCGTGAAGCAACAATACCACCCAGTATTCCCCCGGCCATTAATGCTATAAGACCAACTGTTCCATAAGCAATACCCTTTTCAGTCAATGATAATGCCAGTCCCCCGTTTTCGTGTGAATCAAGCAAAAAAGGAGAAGCCATTTTTGTTAGCTGTGATTCTGAAAAACGGTAAAGCAACAGAAAAATAATTGAAGGTATTATTCCTTCCTTTTTGAAAAAAGTGGCAAATACATGAAAATAAGAACCTTCCTGTTTTTTGTTTTCCCTGTTATCTGATTCAGGAGAAGGGAGAATATATTTATGATACAGACTAAGCAACAGAAAAAGTATCCCCAAAAAAGCAATTGATACTGACCAGCTAAACGGAACATTACCAGCTTTTGCATCAAACCTGGCACTTGCTGTTTCTTTAAGATTTGGTTTTACTTTAATAGTTGCTTTTTTTGGAATATTCCAATTGCTTTTATCAAATTCAAATATCCCGGTACTTGCCAGGTATATGTCCTGACTTCCCTTTTTATGACCGAATGTCATTTTAACAATTTTGTCATCTTCAGGCGGTGATGACAAAGCAAAAAAGATAAATGCAGAATCACAGGGATCAGGATCGGCTTTATTATAAAGTGGTACTTTAACATCTTCAGGGAAAACAAGGATCCTCGGTTTGCCGTCTTCTTCAACAATTTCAATATCCTCTTCGTGGATAGTATCCGTAATCCGGGATTGCGAAACTGCCCTGATATTTACATTCAAAGTATCTAACCCCGTATTATCCAATATCAAACCGGTAATTATCACTACCAGGCCAAGTCCGGCAATCATTGCCAGCCGGTAGAAAGTAGCACGGATTCCTGTAAAGAATGCCTGGGTGTGTTCATCCAGGGCAAGCATATAGAATCCGTCTGCAGCAATATCATGTGTTGCCGATGTTAATGCCATCACCCATAAGAACATAAGTGTAACCGGGAACCACCACGGCAGTTGCAGTGCAAATGATACTCCAAAAAATGCCAGTGCTAATATCAACTGCATCCATACTATCCATTTCCGTTTTGTAGAATAAATATCCACAAACGGACTCCACAATGGTTTTATCACCCATGGTAAATACAGGAGGCTTGTCCAAAATGCAAGCTTTGAATTCGGGATACCCAATGTTTTATACATATCACTTGCAACAAACATTACAATTATGTATGGAATACCCTCAGCAAAATAGAGGGATGGTATCCACGACCAGGGAGAACGATAGGATTTGTTTTTTGAATTCATGTTTCCGGTTTGGTTTCGAGTTGGGGGTTGTCTGTTTT
>DAOVLD010000085.1 GCA_030631445.1 Bacteroidota bacterium | reverse complement strand
GAAACTTTCAACAACAGCAGGGGAAGCGATTGAAGTGCTTTCGGAAAGTATAACAGAAGCTGTTCAGGCAACCATTCAAATAGCTGCTTCAAGTCAACAGCAACTGGTTGGTATGGAGCAGATTACAATTGCAATGGAAAGCATCAAAGAAGCCAGTGTGCAAACTGCTACCAGCACAAAACAGTCTGAAACATCAGTTACCGAGCTACATAAGTTGGGAGAAAAACTACAAGAATTATTAAAACAGTATAAGTTGAAGTAGAAAATATGAGTTTTGGGTTTGAAGTTAACCCGAACTCGAAACTAAAAACCCGAAACATGAAATATAAAAATCATGGATAAAAGAGAAGACTTTTTAAAGAAGATTCGTGAAACTTTCAGGATTGAAGCCGAAGAAAATATCAGGAGTATGACTTCTACTCTTATTGAGCTTGAAAAGAATCCTTCCGAATCCCGGAAAACAGAACTCATTGAAATCATCTTCCGGCAAGCTCACAGTCTGAAGGGTGCTTCCCGTGCAGTTAACATAATGGAAATAGAATCTGTCTGCCAGTCTCTTGAAAGTGTTTTTTCTGCCGTGAAAAACAAAATAATAGAACTTATTCCGGAAACTTTTAATGTTTTACACCAGGCAGTTGATATTCTTAATGAGGTATTATTATCTCCTGATGTACAAGTCGATGCAGAATTGAAAGATCGGGTTCTGAATATTTCGTTGAGGCTTTCCGAAATTGAAGCAGGAAAACCTGGAGAAACTAAAATTTCAAAACCTGAAGTTGAACAGGAAACCACACCTCCGCCTAAGCCGGTTCTGGAAAAAGATGAAGAGAAAAAAAAGCCAGAACCTGTTCCGCAAAAAGAAACGGTAAAAACTACTTCAATAAAAGACAAAAAAAAAGCTCCTAAAGTTAAAACTCCTTCTTCAGAAACTATCAGGATATCTGTTGAAAAACTGGATGACCTTTTATATCAGGTAGAAGAAATGCTTTCGTTAAAACTTACAACTATTCAAAGAACTGAAGATTTACGAAATATTATCCAAAAACTGAATACATGGAATAAGGAGTCTACAGTAGTTTATCCGATTGTCAGAAACATCCGGCAAGCTCTGGAAAGAAAACAACAAAATGAAAAACTCAGTCAGGAAGAACAGAATAATACTAAAATTATAAGGTTTTTCGATTGGGCAAATTCCCATATAAAAACACTGGAAGACGACCTAATTGATTTAAGAAAATTCTCAGACCAGGAATCTTATTCAACAGGTGCAAAGATTGAAACTCTTATGGAAGATGTAAAAAAAATATTATCCGTTCCTTTCTCATCTCTTTTGGGTGTCTTTCCCAAAGCTGTACGGGATCTGTCACATGATAAAGGAAAGGAGATAGATTTTACAGTTCATGGGGATGATACTGAAATTGACCGTAGAATTTTGGAAGAAATACATAGTCCGTTTCTTCATATTATCAGGAATTGTATTGATTACGGTATTGAAAAACCGGAAGTACGTCTGGCCAGGAATAAACCTGCAAAGGGGAAAATTACTTTTGATATTGAGCGATTGGAAAATAATAAGGTTGAGATAATAATTTCGGATGATGGCGCCGGGATAAACTTTAAAAAATTGAGAAAATTATATATTGAAGGTGAGAAAATTACAGATGAAGAAGTTGATAAGATTTCTGAAAAGGAATTATTGAATTACATTTTCAAATCAGGCGTTTCTACCAGCGATATAGTTACTGATATTTCCGGCAGAGGTTTGGGGATGGCAATTGTTCAGGAAAAAATAGAACAACTTGGTGGTTCAGTATCTGTTGAGTCTGCAAAAGATAAGGGAACAAATTTCAGGATACAACTACCTTTGTCACTGGTAACGTTTCGGGGAGTTTTAATACGTATTGCAGATAAGGAGTTTGTATTTCCTACTTCAAAAGTAAATCGGGTATTGAGAATAAAAAAAGATAAAGTAAAAACAGTTGAAAATAAAGCTACAATCCCGTTTGACGGAAAGGTAATTCCATTTGTTAACCTGAGTGATATACTGGAAATACCATCCAAAATATTTGACCCGGATCATATACCGGTTTTAGTTTTTGGTTCAAATAACAAGCAGATTGGATTCAGGATTGATGAAATATTAAATGAGCAGGAAGTGCTGGTGAAGAATTTCAATAAACATCTTGTGAGAGTTAGAAATATTTCCGGAGCTACTATTCTTGGTTCCGGAAAGGTTGTTCCAATATTAAACATCTCCGATTTGTTGAAATCTGCTTTAAAAGATACGGCTCCGGTTATCAGTCCGGAAGAAACGTATGCTGAAGAAAAAGAAAAAACAATTCTCGTTGTAGAGGATTCGATCACATCAAGGATGCTTTTAAGAAACATACTGGAAACTGCCGGGTATAAGGTTATCACTGCGATTGACGGAGTTGATGGTTTTACAAAATTAAATAAAGGCATGTTCAATGCTGTTGTATCTGATGTTGATATGCCGAGAATGAACGGCTTTGACCTTACTGTAAAAATCCGGTCGGACAAAACTCTTTCTGAAATGCCAATTGTCCTGGTTACCGCTCTTTCGAAAAAAGAAGACAGGGAGCGTGGTATTGAAGTTGGAGCTAATGCCTATATAGTTAAAAGCAGTTTTGACCAAAGTAATTTGTTAGAGATTTTGGAAAGATTGATATGAAGATGTTGTCATTAAGTCATTAGGTCATTGTTCATTAATATATGGAGTTTAAATTATGAAATTAGAAGAATTAAAAGTTTATCATGAATCAATGGAAATAGCAGAGGATATCTGGCAAATTGTAATTGATTGGGATTATTTTGCTAAAGATACAATTGGCAAACAACTAGTAAAAACGATTAATTCGGTCGCTGCTAATTTATCAGAGGGATTTGGTAGATATCATTATAAAGAAAATAAAAATTTCTGTTATTATTCCAGAGGATCGTTATATGAATCAAAAACATGGCTAACAAAAGCCCGAAACAGGAAATTAATTTCAGAAAAGAAATATGATTCATTATTAATATTCATTGATAAAATCGCTATCAAATTAAACAATTATATTAACTCGATTGGCAAAAAATCATCAAACTAAAATTAATGACCATCAATGACATTTTTAAGTAATAAATAGAAAAATTATGGTTAAAGTACTGATAGTTGATGATTCAAGGGTAGTAAGCGAGTATTTGGAATACATTCTTGGTACTGATCCGCAAATTCAGGTTATTGGAAACGTAAGTGATGGAATGCAGGCAATTGAATTCCTGAAGAGGAATAAACCTGATATTATTACAATGGATATTGATATGCCTGTTATGAACGGGCTTGAAGCAACACGAAGAATTATGTCAAGCATACCTGTGCCTATAATTGTTGTAACCGGAAGCAGGAATGCCCGTGAAGTTCAAATAACAATGGAAGCTTTAGCTGCAGGCGCTCTCTCTATTATTAAAAAGCCGGTAGGCATAGGTCATCCCAAAGAAGAAGAACGAAGTGAGAAACTGTTAACAATGGTAAAAATATTGGCTAAGGTTAAGGTAATAACCCGAAGACCACAGCCGATTAGAAAACCTGAACAAAAACCTGTATCTCTTAAACCGAAACCATCTATAGTAGATTTCAATAATAAGAAGATCATTGCAATAGGCGTTTCTTCCGGTGGTCCACCGGTGCTTCAGGAAATATTTTCAAAAATTACAGAAAATTTTCCCTTTCCGATTTTAGTTGTTCAGCACATAACCGAAGGTTTTCTGGAAGGCATGGTAAACTGGCTTAGCCGTACAGTAATGATTCCCATTCGCATTGCCACTGCAGATGAAACAATTTTACCCGGCCATATCTACTTTGCACCGGATAAATATCAGATGGGAGTGAATAGTACGGGTAAGATTAAACTCAGTAATTGTATTAATAAAAAAGGTTTATGTCCGTCAGTAGCACATCTTTTTAATAGTATTGCAGTGGAATATAAAAAGCATTCCATATCAATAATACTTACCGGGATGGGCGAAGATGGAGCAAAAGAATTGAAAATACTCCGGGATGCAGGTTCTATTACCGTTGCCCAGGATAAAGAAAGCTCCCTGGTTCATGGAATGCCTGGTGTAGCTATAAAATTAGGAGCTGCTGATTATGTTCTAAACTCAGAGGAAATTACTGATATTCTAAAAGAAATAGAGAGGTATTGTTTGAATAATTAGAAATGAGTTGCGGATTACGAGTTACAAGTTGACCCGAAACCCAAAACCCGAAACACAATGCAATCATGAAAAAAACCATCAAAATTTTAATCGTTGAGGATAGCAAAACTCAAGCTGAAGAATTAAAGTATTTTTTAGAAACAAATAACTACAAGGTTCAACATGCTAATGATGGCGAAGAAGCTCTTGCCTTATTAGAACAAGAGATTCCTGACATTATTATCAGCGATGTGGTTATGCCCAAAATAGGCGGATACGAACTTTGTAAGCGTACCAAATCTCATGAGAATTTTAGAATAATTCCGGTAATCCTTATGACATCTCTTTCAGGACCTGAAGAAATATTCAAGAGTTTAGCTTGTGGAGCAGACAGCTTTGTTACAAAACCATATAGTGAAGATTTTCTTATCTCAAAAGTTAAGGATATTATTCGTAGTATAGAAAGCAGAAAAGATCAAATTACTGAATCCAGTTTTGAAATTGTCTTTGGTGATCAAAAGTACGTAATTGGTTCAACCCGTCTGCAAATAGTTGATCTTCTTCTTTCTACTAACGAAAATGCAGTTTTAAAAAGCAGGGAGCTTGATGAAACAAATAAAGAGCTTGTGTTGACCCAGCATAAGTTAAATAAATTAAACGAAAACCTTGAAGAAGAAGTTAAAGCACGTACACAAAGGATTGTACACTTAAACGCGGTTCTTCGTGCCATTCGCAATGTTAATCAGCTTCTTGTAAAAGAAAAAAACCGCGAAATCCTGATTAAAAAAGCATGTAAAAATTTCGTTAAAACCCGGGAGTTTCATAGTGCATGGATCGCCATTTTTGATGATGAGGGTAATATCATTGATTTTGCCGGAGAAGGTGGTAATATTGATATTGCAAAACCGGATGAAAAATTTTTACGCGATTATATTCCTCATTGCTTCAACGAAGCGCTTAAGACCGATGACATTGTTTTAATAGAAAATATGGAATCAGACTGCAAGGACTGTCCCTGGTTAAAACTGCACAAAGAGGGTAAGAGTGGTAGTATGGTATTGAACCTGAAATATGGAGAAAAAAATTATGGAATATTAAATATTTCATTACCTGCTCGTTATATTTCTGATAAAGAAGAACAATCTCTTTTTAAGGAAGTAGCCGGAGATATTGCTTTTGCACTATACAGCATTGAATTGGAAGAAAAGCGTAAGCAGGCAGAAGAGGAACTAAAAATATACCAGGATCATCTTGAGGTTTTAGTTAAGGAACGAACTCAGGAAGTCCAAAAACTTTCTAAAGCCGTAGAACAAAGCCCATCATCAATTATCATCACCGACCGTAAAAGAAAGATAGAATATGTTAACCCGGCATTTACATTATGTACCGGTTATATGCATGAGGAGGTAATCGGCAAGGATACCATGATTTTAGAAGCTAGTATCACACCCCGTTCTTTTTTTATAAATGTTTGGCGTAGGGTCTTATCAGGTAAAGTTTGGCAAGGGGAATTTCAGAATAAAAAGAAAAACGGGGAATTATACTGGGAACTTGCCACCATTTCACCAATACTAAATGAGCAGAATGAAATTACCAACTTTACGGTAATCAAAGATGACATTACAGGTCGAAAAGTAATTGAAACCCAATTGGAAATAGCCAGGAAAACAGCAGAAGCAGCAACTGCAGCTAAAAGTGATTTCCTTGCAAGAATGAGTCATGAAATAAGGACTCCTTTAAATGCCATTATCGGTATGACACATCTGACTTTACAGACAGAACTTAATAATAAGCAGCGGGATAATCTGAATAAAGTACATTCGTCTGGTCAATCACTGCTGGGTATCATTAATGATATACTTGATTTCTCCAAGATCGAAGCCGGAAAGCTCGATCTGGAACATTCAGAATTTGACATGGAGAAGGTCTTTCAGGATTTTTCCAATGTAATTACTTATAAAGCTCATGAAAAAGGACTTGAGATGGTAATTGGCTTGCCCCGCAGCGTACCTCATATGTTGATCGGAGATCCACTGAGATTAAGCCAGATCATGATCAACCTGGCCAACAATGCAATCAAGTTTACTAAGGATGGTGAAATTATAATTCAGGCAGAGCTTGAAGAAAAGAAAAAAGGCAAAGTAAAAATACTGTTCAGTGTTAAAGACACCGGAATTGGTCTTACAAAGGCGCAGGCAGGCCGGCTGTTTCAATCCTTTTCGCAAGCCGATGTTTCAACCACAAGGAAATATGGTGGCACAGGACTTGGATTATCTATATGCAAAAGTCTTACAGAAATGATGGAAGGAGATATCTGGGTGGAAAGTAAAAAAGGACAAGGATGTTCATTTTTCTTTACAGCCTGGTTTTGCTTGGGAGAAAAACAGAAAACCAAAAAATTCATACCGGCTGTTGATCTGCGGGGCATGAAGGTATTGGTATGCGATGATAATGAAACTGCCTGCGATATACTAAAAGAAGCACTGGAAGCTTTCACATTTAAGGTTACAACAGTTCGATCAGGGAAGGATGCAATCATTGAACTTGAAAAAAGTACAGATGAACCCTATGAGCTGGTACTGATGGATTGGAATATGCCTGAGATGGATGGTTTACAGACTGCAGAATTAATTAAGTCGAACAAAAAGATTGCAGCACCACCCACAATTATTATGGTTACTGCATATAACAGGGAGGAGGTCCTGTCTAAAGCAGACAAAATTGGCATAGCTGCAACCCTCATTAAGCCGGTAAGTTATTCAACACTTTTCGATACCATTATGGAGGTATTCGGGAAAGAAGTTGAAAGAGAACATATTGAACGTGAAACCGGTGTAATTACCGAAGATCTTTTATCAAAATTGCAGGGAGCCCTGGTTCTTCTGGTTGAAGACAATGAAGTAAACAAGGATGTGGCTGTGGGCATGCTCGAAGCAGCAGGTATTCAGGCAGAAATTGCCAATAACGGGAAGGAAGCTGTT
>DAOVLD010000294.1 GCA_030631445.1 Bacteroidota bacterium | reverse complement strand
GTATAGAAAGGAGTTCGCTGGTGGAAGGAGTCTGGCTTTATCTTAAGGATCCTTTGTTTACCATTTGTTGCTTTTCCGCCTGCCTGTTCGGCAATAAATGCAATAGGGTTACATTCATAAACCAGTCGTAATTTCCCATTTGGATTTTTCTCTGTTTCAGGGTAAATAAAAATCCCCCCTTTAATAAGGTTCCTGTGGAAGTCTGCTACAAGCGAACCTATATATCTGGAGGTGTATGGTCTGTTGGATTTTTCATCCATTACCTGGCAATATTTAATGTATTGCTTAACGCCGTCAGGAAATCTAAGATAATTCCCTTCATTTATTGAGTATAAAGTTCCATCCTCAGGAGTTTTTATATTGGAGTGTGAAAGGCAAAACTCTCCTATAGACGGATCGAGCGTAAATCCGTTCACCCCATGACCTGTAGTAAATACAAGTACAGTTGACGAGCCGTAAATTATGTATCCTGCGGCAACCTGTTCTGTTCCCGGCTGCAGAAAATCATCCATTATAGCTTTTGATCCCCTGTCGGACAGGCGCCGGTAGATTGAAAAAATTGTACCAATAGAAACGTTCACATCAATATTGGATGAGCCATCCAGGGGATCCATACAAAATATATATTTTCCGTCACGTGCCATCTCATCATAAAAGACGATCTGTTCCTTGTTTTCTTCAGTTACCAGCCCGCAACACTCCCCACTGGCTTTTAGTGCGGCAATAAACTGTTCATCTGCAAAAACATCAAGTATTTTTTGATCTTCACCCTGAACATTAACATCCCCCGATTCACCAAGGACATCAACCAAACCGGCTTTATTCACTTTTTTATTCACCATTTTGGCGGCAATACTCATGTGATGCAGAAGTCTGGATAATTCACCTTTGGCATAAGGAAATTCCTTTTGTCTTGCTACTATGAATTCATTTAGTGTTGTAAAGCTGTAACTTTTCATCCCATATAATTATTAATTATCCGTTTTTTAGTTCTTGCTTTGCAAGAGTAAATATAGAGATTTCTGTTATTGTAAGATACTAAATCTTAATATTTAAAGTGAAGAAATAAATTTTTTTTGAAAAACTTTATGTTCTTCTTTGTACCACTGTAATTACTGGTTATTTTTACAAAAAATCATTGTATGCTTATCTACAAATTCGGCGGTTCTTCACTTGGTAACGCGGAAGGTATCCGTAACATTACTGATATTGCAAAGAAAGCTCCTGAAAATCTTGTAGTGGTGATATCTGCACTTGGTAAGACTACCAATGCACTCGAAAGGGTTGTTAAACATCACCTGGACGGAAATCTAACTAAAGCCGGGAAGGAACTTGAAACCATCAGACAATTTCATCAAATTATTGTTAACGATCTTTTCGGTTCAACGGATAATGAAACAGGAAAAGAACTGAACAACTCATTCCGTGATTTGGAGGAATTTATAAAAAAGGCTCCTTCATCCGGTTATGACCAGACTTACGATCAGATTGTTTCAACGGGTGAATTGTGGTCAACCCGGATTATTGCCTCATGGTTAATGAAAAATGAGATACCAGTCAGGTGGATGGATATCCGGAAGTATTTAAAAACTGACAATACTTTCAGGGATGCACATGTTGACTGGCAGGTGTCGGGCAGTCTTATTCATAAAGAATTTAACAATCCCGGCTCCGAAAGATTGATAACCCAGGGATTCATTGGTGGTACTACCGGCGGGTTATCCACTACCTTAGGCAGGGAGGGGTCAGATTACACAGCAGCTATCCTGGCTTATGTGCTTGATGCCGAAAAGGTAGTGATATGGAAAGATGTTCCCGGTGTGATGAGTGCAGATCCAGCAGTTTTCCCCGATGCTGAAAAATTGGATGAGCTGTCATACCATGAAGCGCTTGAAATAGCTTATTACGGTGCCAAAGTGATCCATCCTAAAACGATCAAACCTCTTCATAACAAAAATATTCCCCTGTATGTAAAATCTTTTAACCTGCCGGATGAACCCGGAACTGTCATTCACCTGGTTGACCATCCGTTGGATCTTGTACCCATTTATGTTATCAAACCTGACCAGATACTTGTGTCTGTGGCGCCAAAAGACTATTCGTTTATTATAGAAGAAAACCTTGGAAAGATCTTCAGCCTTTTCAATATCTACCGTATCAGCGTAAACCTGATCCAGAATTCCGCGGTAAGCATAACGGTGTGTGTAAACCAGACTAACGGACAGGTTTACAAAGTTATTGATGAACTGAAAAAGGACTTTGATGTCCGGT
>DAOVLD010000145.1 GCA_030631445.1 Bacteroidota bacterium | reverse complement strand
TGTAAAACTTTTTTTTGTAAACGCAACCTTTCAGGGGGGCAAATCATCTTTAAATTGCAGTTCTTTGAAAAAATATCTTGGTAAGCTTTTTGTACACGAATTTTATTGATAATTTTATCAATTCTGAACTTCAATAAAATTTGGTGGAAAGTTTACCCGATATTATCCAGGATTGTCTTGCCGGAGATACAAATGCACAGGAATTGCTATATAATAAATATTCCGGTAGGATGTATGGAGTATGTCTACAGTATTCGGAAAATTATGACGATGCAAAGGATATTTTGCAAGAGGGCTTTATAAAAGTGTTTACAAATTTGCATCAGTTTAAAGGGAAAGGATCGTTCGAAGGCTGGATTAGAAGAATAATGGTTAATACTGCCCTGGAAAAGTACCGGGATAAGCACTATCTAAACAGGGTTGATGAGGATGAAGCAGAGAAATTGGAGAAGGCAGATTATAATGTGATTGATGAAATGTCAGCCCGTGATCTGATGAAAGTTATTCAGGAACTTTCACCCAAATACCGCATGGTATTTAACTTGTTTGCGATTGAAGGTTATTCACATAAGGAGATAAGTGCTTTGTTGGAAATATCTGAAGGGACATCAAAATCAAATTTATCCCGGGCCAGGGCAATATTACAGGAAAAATTGGCAAATTATAACAGAAATATAAGGAATCAGGTTAGTTAATGGGTTTTAAGGAAGAAAATATTGACAGAATATTCAGGGAAGGACTGAAGAATTTTGAGGTTGCACCACCTCCCGAAGTATGGGAAGCGGTAATACAGACTCGTGTACATAGAAAGAAAAGAGCTTTTCCGGTTTTCAGGTACGCTGCTGCAGTTGTGGCACTGCTGTTCGTAATGGGTTCCTTATATACAATAATCAATAAACCTGAACCGGGTGAATCAGTTGCAGGGAATTTACAGGATGAACAAGCCATAGTGCAGAAAAACTTTCAAAAAGATACTCCGCCACTTACTCAAAGTATTATCCCAACCGGAAAAGATGATATTAAGTCTGCAGAAAAAGTTGTGCAGGAAAGTTTAGCTGCTGAAAAACCCCTTATAGCTGAAACGCAAATAAATATTGTTATAGCAGAATCAGAAGATATTTCATCTGATAAAGTTTTACAAACCCGTGAACCGGTCAATATCCGGGATGAAACAAATATACTTTTACTGGCAGAGAATTATCATCCTATCGAATCAAAAAACCTTAGTTCTTTCGTGGATGCCAAATTTATAATCATCAATTCGAAGGTTACTTACAGTGATAAAGGGTTCCCTGTAATTAATGACTTTGCCTATGACCCTATCGATCATGAGATTGAAAACCAGGGTGGTTGGTCATTTGGAGCTAAATTTTCTCCTCTTTATACTTCCAGGAATATTACAATGAGTATGCCTGATAATTATATGGAGATGTATGATAATGTGGAAGAGGGAATAATTGCTTTTTCAGGCGGGTTCAATTTTAAATACAAACCAACTGATCGAATTAGTATTCATACCGGGTTGTTTTATTCAAGAATGGGGCAGAAGATTACTGATTTGGTAGCTTATGATGTTCCCCCTTATATTGTAAGTATATTACCTGATGATGGGAAAGGGGCAAATAATATAATGCTTAGCAGTTCTTTTGGTACGGTAGTGGTACCGGAAAATTTGTATATCAAAGATATGACGATTGCAAGGGTTATATACAATGACAAGTATTCATTGGAAAATTTTGACCCTGACAAATTTGGATTGGAAGGATTTGATTCAGAAATTAAACAGAGTTTTGAATATATTGAAATACCTTTACTTATAAGCTATAAAGTAATTGACAGAATAATAGATTTTCAACTTCTCGGAGGTGTGAGTACAAACTTGCTTGTGGGTAATAATGTTTTTACTGAATTTGATGGTCAGAGAATTAGTCTGGGGAAAACAGCCGATATTAGTAAAATTAGTTATAGCAGTGTTGTTGGATTTGGCATTGAATACGGATTCTCAGATCAATTATCATTTAGTATTGAGCCTACTTTTAAATATTACCTTAATTCATTTTCGAACGGAAATAGACTTCATGTTCATCCGTTTTCTGTTGGGCTGTTTTCCGGTGTAAGTTATAAGTTCTAACTCCTCAAACCGGCACACAGTTCTTTATTCATTCCTTTCCCGGTTTAAACAAAAAGAAGTACTTTTGTGAGTTTCGATATAATTACATAATTAATATCGATATTGAGGGAAAAAGCATCATAACTTATTCTACAAATTGAAAGCAAAAGATCAAACTTCAGGTATTATTGTTTTGGGTGCCCGGGAGCACAATCTAAAGAATATTGATGTTTTCATTCCCAGGAATAAGCTTACAGTAATTACGGGACTCAGTGGCAGTGGTAAATCATCTCTGGCTTTTGATACAATTTATGCCGAAGGACAAAGGAGGTATATGGAAACCCTTTCTGCTTATGCAAGGCAGTTTATGGGAGGTATGGAAAAACCTGAAGTAGATAAAATAGAAGGCCTTAGTCCGGTGATCTCAATTGAACAAAAATCAACCAATAAAAATCCACGGTCAACCGTCGGAACTATTACCGAAATATATGATTTCTTAAGATTATTATATGCAAGGGCAGGACTTGCATATTCATGGAAGACTGGTGAAAAAATGGTGAAGTATACCGATGAACAAATTATCACTTTAATGTCTGACAGGTATAAAGACAAAAATATAATGATCCTGGCACCTTTGGTGAAAGGAAGAAAAGGTCATTACAAAGAACTTTTTGAAGGGATAAGGAGAAAAGGGTTTCTTCATGTAAGGGTAGATGGAGAGATTAAAGAACTGGTGCCGGGAATGAAGGTTGACAGGTACAAAATTCACAATATTGAAACAGTTATAGATAAGATCAAAGTTGAAAATTCTTCGTCAGGTAGATTGAGAGAATCTATTCAAATTGCTCTTGAACAAGGGGATGGGATATTAATGGTGCTTTTATCTGATGATATACATTACTATAGCAGGCATCTTATGTGTCCGACAACCGGCATTTCCTATAATGAACCTGCTCCTCATTCATTCTCATTTAATTCTCCACAAGGAGCCTGCCCGGTATGTAACGGTCTGGGAACTGTTCCTGAAGTGGATGTCAAGAAAATTATTCCCGACCGCTCAAAAAGTATTAGGAAAGGTGGCATTGAACCTATGGGAAGATACAGGAATATTCTTGTTTTCTGGCAATTGGAAGCTATTGCTGAAAAATATGGTTTTAATCTGGATACGCCCATTGCTAAAATTCCTAAAGAAGCACTTCATATTATCCTGTATGGCTCAGAAGAGCCGTTTAAGTTATCTAACACTCCCCTGGGAGTCTCATCAAATTATTTCCTTAGCTTTGAAGGGGTTGTAAACTATATTGAGAGTTTATACCATAACGGAAATAATTCAAAAAACATTAAAAGATGGACTCATCATTATATTAAACACTCGATTTGTACTGAATGTAAAGGTGCCCGGCTTAAAAAGGAAGCAAGATATTTTAAAATTCATGATAAAAACATCACTGAGCTTTCAGGAATGGATATAAGGGAGTTGTCGCTGTGGATTAACGATGTTGAAAACCATCTTACCGGAAGGCAGAAATTAATTGCTTCCGAAATTCTTAAAGAGATCAGAACAAGATTATTCTTTCTGCTCGATGTAGGATTGGAATATCTTTCACTTGACAGAACAGCCAGGAGCCTTTCCGGAGGTGAAAGCCAGAGAATCAGATTGGCGACCCAAATTGGATCACAACTGGTTAATGTTCTTTATATACTTGATGAACCTAGTATCGGACTTCATCAGCGTGATAATCACAAACTTATCGAGGCTTTGAAAAAACTCAGGGATTCCGGCAATTCAATTATTGTTGTTGAACATGACAGGGAAATAATAGTATCAGCAGATCATATAATAGATATGGGGCCATTTGCCGGTCGCCGGGGTGGTGAAATTGTTGCTGTTGGATCACCCGAAGATATACTGAAGAAAAAAACACTTACTTCGGAATACCTTAAAAACACCAAAGAGATAAAAGTTCCCGGAACCCGTCGTGAAGGTAAAGGTGTTTCTCTCAGGGTAAATGGAGCAAGAGGGAATAACTTAAAGTCTATAACTGTGAATTTCCCGATAGGCAAATTCATTTGCGTTACCGGTGTTTCAGGAAGCGGTAAATCAAGCCTTGTTAATATGACTCTGCATCCTATTCTTTCAAAGCAGTTATACAGATCGGGAAAAGATCCGTTACCCTATGACCATCTTGATGGAGTTGAATATATTGACAAGGTTATTGAAGTAAATCAATCACCTCTTGGCAGAACCCCCAGATCAAATCCTGCTACATATACAGGCATGTTTTCCCTTATAAGGAAATTATTTGAACAGACACCGGAAGCAAAAATCAGGGGATACAAATCCGGACGGTTTTCCTTTAATGTTAAGGGTGGCAGATGCGAAACATGCCAGGGAGCAGGAGTGATGAAAATTGAAATGAATTTCCTGCCTGATGTGCATGTACGTTGTAAAGATTGTAATAGCAAAAGATATAATAGGGAAACTCTTGAGGTTAAGTATAAAGGTAAATCTATTAGTGATGTATTGGATATGTCTATAAATCAAGCAGTTGGGTTTTTTAAGAATATTCCCTCTATACGTCAGAAAATGAAAACCCTTCAGGATGTAGGTCTTGGTTATGTGAGGCTGGGACAACCATCAACCACTCTCTCCGGTGGAGAATCACAGAGAGTGAAATTAGCCACTGAGCTTTCGAAAAGAGATACCGGAAAAACACTATACATACTTGATGAACCTACAACTGGTCTCCATTTTGAAGATATCAGAGTATTGCTTAAGGTGCTGAACAGGCTTGTAGATAAGGGGAATACAATAATTGTAATTGAACATAATCTGGATGTAATCAAAATGGCTGACCATATAATTGATCTTGGTATTGGCGGGGGACAAAGAGGAGGTAATGTAATTGCTGAAGGAGCACCTGAAAAAATTATCCATATAAATGATAGCTATACCGGACAATATTTAAAGGAAGTACTGAATTCATAATTTTCTCAGCCTTATTCCACAATCATTCAGATTTAACAATTTCATTTGATTAGTATAAACCTTTTTAATTACTTTGCGAAGCTGTGTTCTATAACTAACGAAACGAAGTGAATTATGTCAACAAGTAATGAGGATAAAATAAAACATGCCTTTAAGCAAAAAAACTGGAATGAAATAAAGACATCTGATTCATGGAAAGTATTCAAGATACTATCTGAATTTGTTGAGGGTTTTGAAAAAATGGCACGAATAGGTCCATGTGTTTCAATATTTGGTTCGGCAAGAACTCAACCTGATAATAAATACTTTAAACTTTCGGAAGATATAGCA
>DAOVLD010000204.1 GCA_030631445.1 Bacteroidota bacterium | reverse complement strand
GACAGCAAGGGTCTTTTCCGGAAAATCATTAATGAATCGCCTGACTAATTCATCAATAAGGGATGATTTTCCCGCCCCGCCGGTTCCGGCAATACCCAATACCGGTGGTACCTTATGCTCAGATCCTTTTGAAATTTTATTAATTAGCGGTTTAGTCTTTGTTATTGAATTTTCAGTTATTGATATTAATCGGGCAATTGAAAGGTGGTTCCTATTAAGAATTTCCCCGGTTTTAATATCAGCAACTTTTCCGGCGGGAAAATCTGCAGTTTTTAACAGATCATTTACCATTCCCTGCAACCCCATTCTGCGACCATCATCAGGAGAATAAATGCGGCTAATGCCATAATCATGCAATTTCCTGATCTCCTCCGGCAGGATCACACCACCGCCACCACCAAAAATTCTCACATGCTTCCCCCCTTTTTCATCCAGGAGATCACGCATATAGGTAAAAAACTCCATATGTCCCCCCTGGTATGAAGTAACTGCTACTGCCTGTGCATCTTCCTGAATTACACACTCTACAATCTCATTCACTGAACGGTTATGCCCCAGATGTATAACCTCAACTCCGCAAGATTGGATAATTCTCCTCATTAAATTAATTGCAGCATCATGTCCGTCGAATAATGATGCTGCAGTAACTATCCTGATTATATTATTAGGCTTGTAGGGTTTTATTTGTTTCATGTTACGAGTTACGAGTTACGGGTTACGAGTTACGGGTTAATCCCGTAAAATGCTCCTTGAGATCACAATCTTCTGTATCTCTGAGGTTCCCTCATATATCTGTGTTAATTTTGCTTCCCTCATAAGACGCTCAACATGATATTCCTTACAATATCCATATCCTCCGTGTATCTGAACAGCCTCGGTAGTAATGCGCATAGCGGCATCGGCAGCATACAGTTTGGCCATGGCACTGGCAGTACCAAACGGTTTTCCCTCATCTGCAAGCCAGGCAGCTTTAAAGCATAGCAACCGTGATATTTCTATATCAGTGGCCATATCTGCAAGTTTAAAAGCAATAGCCTGATGATTACAGATTTCCGTTCCGAATGCTTTACGTTCCCTGGAATACTGAAGAGACCTTTCGTATGCACCTGAAGCTATGCCAAGAGCTTGAGCTGCAATACCTATCCGTCCAACTTCAAGTGTTTTCATAGCCATCTTAAACCCGAAACCATCTTCTCCCAATCTGTTTTCTTTGGGCACTTTAACATCAGTAAACATAACAGAATGGGTATCTGAACTTCGCATACCCATTTTGTTTTCATGCTGACCCAAAGAAATTCCTTCACTATCTTTTTCAATAATAAAGGCATTAATCCCTTTGTGTTTTTTTTCAGGATATGTCTGTGCAATAACCACATAAGTTGATGCTGAATTAGCACAGGTAGTCCAGTTTTTAGTACCATTCAGAAGATAATAATCACCCTTATCTTCAGCAATTGTTCGCTGCATAGTTGCATCCGAGCCAGCTTCAGGTTCAGACAATGCAAAAGCACCGATCACATCCCCTCTTGCAAGAGGCTTAAGGTATTTCTCTTTTTGTTCCTCGGTACCATAAGTTTCAATTCCCCAGCATACAAGAGAATTGTTAACTGAAATAATCACACCAAGAGATGAATCCACTTTAGATATCTCCTCCATGGCTAAAACATATGATACAGTATCCATTCCACCCCCATCGTATTTGGGATCAACCGTCATTCCCAGGAACCCAAGTTTAGCCAGGTTCTTAACATGCTGCGTAGGAAATTCGGCTTTTTCATCCCGTTCTAATACATCTTTAATAAGTTCACGCTGCGCATAATCCCTGGCAGCTTGCCTGATCATTAATTGTTCTTCTGTGTAATGAAAATCCATATTTTATAGTTTATTAAAATAATTATTAATAGGTCCGTATGCATGGAAAAATCCACGCTTTAGAACAGTATTTACATCTTTATCACTGAATGCCACCTTATCTGATACAAGCTTTTCTGCAATTTCTTTAGAATTCTTCCCATATTCCATAGCCAGCTTAGCTCCCGGACTATCTGTTTCTGATAATTCAACAAAATAATCTTCTAACTTTTTACCTTTTTCAGAATCTTTAATTATCTCTTTCCATACAGGCATATATGAAGGTGTTGAACCAAGTTTTACATGTGCTTGTTCTTTCAGACCGGAAACCGGTGTATAACTTATACTCTCAGGGTTATAAACCCCGGTTATTTTGCCACCATCATACCGAAAAAAGCCATTTTTCTGCGAACCATCAGGATTTTGTCCGCCTTTTGCACCGAGTTCCATTAGTTTATCCAGCAGAGGACTACAAATCGTTTCTTCTTTAATCCTGTTATTCATTACATTCATAATGAGTTTGACAACATCTATCCCTACATAATCAATAAGCTGGAAAATCCCCATTGGTCGTACCAAAAACCTGCTGCTAATGTTATTAACCATATAAACAGCCAGGGGAAAAGAATTCTCTCCGGATAATTTTTCAACTTGTTTAATACCAAACAAGGAATCACGAATAAAATGGCCATTACCAATAAAACCTGCAATATCGTTAGCAGGCACCATTATCTTTCCCATGTGCTCAATCAACTGCTGAGCAAAATCTTTCAAACCCGAAACAGTATTTTCCGACTCAATAACTTCAACAAGTTTTTGAATAGCCGGTGGATTATAGAAATGAAATCCGATAATCCGCCCATAAAGTCCGGCAGCTTCATCAAGCTCTCCAATAGGAATAGATGACGTATTTGTAAGATACCATACATGCCCGGGATTATAATTCTCAATTTCAGCTAATAATTTTATTTTCAAACCCTTATCTTCGCTAACTGCTTCAAACACAGTATCAACATTCCTCAATGATCCTAAAAATGTAACAGGTTTAATTAACTTTATTACATCAGATACATATTTTTCGAGCAGATCTTCTTCAGTCATTTCCCGGTCATTGCCGGAATAAAAACCTTTAACCTGATCAAAATTTCTTTCCCCGTTCTTTCTTACCTGTTTTTCTATATACTTCATTACTCCCTTTAATCCTTCTTCTGAAACATCCATTGCATAAAGGGTTAAATCAATATCCGGATCATCCTGTTGGAATTTAATTTTAGCCATCTCAATGGCAGTTAACAACAATATGCCACTACCCATTTTACCAGCTGCCCCAAGAACAGCTACTTTTTTAAATTGGTTTTCGTAAGCCATATTTAATATGTTAATTGATGAATTATTAAATAAAGAAGTGTCTAAAGTGCCTGGAGTTTGGAGTGCCTAGAGTGCCTTTTTCCTCTTTTCTTTCCAACTTCAGGCACTTTTAACTTTAGCTCACTTTAAGTACTTCTTCCTTACCATTCAGGTTTTCTCTTTTCAAGAAATGCCTTCATCCCTTCTGTACCTTCATTGCCAAACAACGAGCCAAATTCGCGACTTTCAAGCCTGGTGGCTTTAGCAAAGTCAAGGTTTAATCCAATATGCGTCACCTTTTTAATTAAAGATACTGAATGAGGTCCTTTTGAAAGTATTCTTTCAGCCAATTTATATACTTCATCCATAAGCTGCTCCGGTTCAGTGACTTTTTGAACCAGGCCAATTCTTAAAGCTTCATCTGCAGAAATCTGATCGGCTGTAAGCAGCAAATTAAGTGCATTACCCAGACCCACAAGACGAGGTAACCGTTGTGTTCCTCCAAAACCCGGGATCAGACCAAGACTTACTTCCGGCTGACCAAATTTTGCCTTGCTACTGGCAACCCGGATATCACAAGCCATTGCTAATTCACAACCACCACCCAGTGCATACCCGTTAACTGCAGCAATAACCGGAACATTTAGTTTTTCCAGTCCATGAAAAACATCTTGCCCCCGCGAAGAGAATTTTTCTGCCTTAGATTTATCCATACTAACCATTTCTGCAATATCAGCTCCGGCAACAAACGCCTTCCCTTCACCGGTAATAACCAGTATTCTTATCTCATTATCTTCCCTGATATTATCGAG
>DAOVLD010000009.1 GCA_030631445.1 Bacteroidota bacterium | reverse complement strand
GCTGGTTTGCCAGTTTAATAAATTGCTTCGGCAAATCTGATTCCATCCGTTTGCCCGATCCTCCGGCAACGATAACAGTAAATCTGTTTGTTCTGCCTTGTTGCATGTTTAGATAATATTATTATGTTAAATTGAACGGGGACTTAAATTATTATGTCAAAGTTTTGTTTTTAATTAGCGAAGGCTTAATATTTTTGTTGTTTTTTATATTAATCGCAATAAAGATAATTACAGGTATTAACTATTGATTGTTAATATTATTGTTACTATTAAGTGCCTTAAATTTAGAATGTCTTCTTATTTCCCTCTCTCTTCGTTTGTTGCGCCGGACACAATGCTTGTAGTTCTATTTAAACCCGATAGTTCCGGCGCTTTTGCTATACTTACCTTTACCTCTCTGGGATAATTGCTTTTGTATACAAATATGGCCTTATAATATTAACCATCACGCTGTTATATTCTTTTCTCACTTTCTCCTTTTCTCCTCTTCTCCTATTCTCCTATTCTCTTCTTCGCCCCCTCGTCCCCTCGTTTCTTCTCCCCTTCTCCTGTTTATATCACTAAATGGATCTGGTAAAATTTAGACAATAAAAATATTATTATTATAAGATTAATTCCGGAAAAGAAATAATTAAATATAACCCTGTTGTTTTTAAATTTTCGCCGCAATAGTATCCCTATATTGGGTGCGAAAAGAGATAAAATCATAAATACATAATTAAACTCATCGATTTTTTCTTTAATTTCAATTTCTAAAAACACCAGATAATAAAAGAATGATAATGCAATTAACAGGTAAGCCAGGTAGCTGAATTTTAGCATATATGTCGAATTCCTGCGCTTTTTATTTACTCTGAAGGGGCGTAAAAAAACTGCCGCCAGCATAAAAATCATAGAAAACCCCGTAATAACAAGTATGCGGGATAGAATTTGTCCAAATTGATTCATTTTTCAGATGATTCAAAAATGAAAAAACTTTTTAAATTGAAATTTTCTTTGCATCGCCGTTTTCAATGTCATTCCAAACAAGAGCGCTGGCACCAAGAACAGCGGCGTTTTGAGAGTTCAATTTTGAAAGGAGTAATTTTACCTTCCCTTTATAAACTGATAACAAATTTTCTTCCATATACTTGCGGGTTGGTTCAAATATCAGATCTTTTGCCAGTGCAAGTCCGCCAAAAAGGAAAATGGCTTCAGGATTAGTGTGAGCAACCACATCAGCAAGTTTAAAGCCGAGCATTCTGCCCGTATGTTCAAATGCTCTTATTGCAATTTTATCTCCTTCTTTGGCTGCATCGCTTATCATTGATGCGTTTAGATCATTAAAGCTGACCCCCTTAAGAGGGCTGTCGTCTATCATATCTCCCATCAGTTTAAACAGGGTCCTTTTAATACCAGTAGCAGAAACATATGTTTCCAGGCATCCTTTCCTCCCGCATCCACATTGCCGGTTACTTTCTCCGGGTCTTATCGTTGTATGACCCAGCTCCCCGGCGAAACCATCATGTCCGTAAACCAATTCGCCATTTACAACAAACCCGCTTCCTAAACCGGTACCTAACGTAATTACCACAAAATTTTTCATCCCTTTGGCTCCGCCATATATCATCTCACCAATAGCTGCTGCATTTGCATCATTGGTCACTATTACCGGGAGATTAGTAAAATTTTTGAAAAGATCAGCAAGGGGGATGATCCCTTTCCAGGGCAGATCGGCCGCGTATTCTATTGTTCCTCTTTTTATGTTGCCCATCGGCGTACCTATACCAATTCCTTCAACTATTATTCTATTGTTGAGTTTTCGCAGGCTTAGTCTTATTTTTTCATTCAGGGCTGCAAGAAAAACTTCTATTTCCTGATGGTCTTTTGTTGGAATTTGTCCCTGTGCCAGAAATTTTCCCTCTCTGTCCAGGATACCATAAATAGTATTTGTCCCTCCTATGTCTATGCCAATAGATACTTTCTTTTTCACTGGATATCAGATATTGTACCGGTTTAAAAAAATTTAAATCCAATACAAATCTACAAAATTACCCGACAATGTACTCATTCCCTACTTTTCTAGCCCTTACTGGTTTGTCAAGATCAATCCCCAGTGCTATTCCAATTTCAACTAAAACATTCCATCCGGCTGCCAGCTCAACATAATTATGGTATTTTCCACCATCCGGGATTTTTATAGTTGGAAATGATGTTTCCCTGGCAGAAATTGAAATAACTTTCATTCCAACACCTTTTACAAGGCATTCTTTAATTTTTTCTTCCTCACTTTCGAAAGGTTCGACTAAAATTACAACTTCGTTTTTATCCATAATCTCTTCAATTCCATGAAGCACATATGTTCCCTCAAGAAAATCTGATCTTTTTCTGGTTATCTCGTTGGTTTTTAATGTCAGCTCTTCAGCAACACCTGTATTTCGGCCGGCAAAATATATAATGTCTGCATTCTTTAATTGTTCAATCATTCCGGATTCGATATTTTGCTTCATGGCTTTATCAACCTGTTCTGATAGTTCATTTAACCCTTCCATTTTTTCATCAGCAAGATGATGTATAAGGCTATCGTAAAATAAAGCCTGTTCAACAACCGATTTTGTAGCAGCAACAGCTTTTTCCTTCCCGCAATTTAATACATGTGTATCCCTGCACATACTTTCGAGTGGTGTATCGCTATTTGCTGTCAGTCCAAACAGGGCATTATGCCCACTGTTTTTGAGTTTTTCGAACAATCTGACTATTTCTTTTGTCTTACCGGAATTAGAAGCTCCGAATACAGCATAATTAGTTAAAATATATTCAAGTGCCTGTGTTGCACCCTCTGTTGAAACCTGTAACAGGTTTCCTTTTTTCAATACTTCGTAAATAGCTCTTTTTGCAGGGAATATTCTGCTGCTTCCCTCGCCGGTAAGAAACAATCTTCCTTTTTCACGAATCGGGGAAATAAACCTTCCTGATACTGACGGATCAAAGTTTTTTATAACCTCTGTAATTTCAAGCATCTCTTCAACAAGAGCATATTTTGAATACTTTTTATTATTCTGTTCCATAGTGTATTTAAATTTATCGTGGTTTAACCTTGTTAAATAATAATATTTTTTCTCTTCCTTAGCCCCAGTCTTAGCTTTAGCCTTTTTGAAAAACCAAAATTAGTATAAAATATCAATCAAATATTGCCTTTTTACCGTTTTCTATAATAAATTCTTTTATGTCGTCCTGAATTTGCGGTTCCTTTTGAAATCCCCCGCAAAGATGTTGCCAGAAAATTTCTGCATAATCAATTCCTACCATCTTACCATAATCCACGTTTGCCTTTTTCATCATGCCAAAAAAATCTTCAATCTTATGCATATGTTTCATAAGTTCCATTTGAGATTTATGATAAGTAAGCATTTTCATTTTGGTGTCAATAACAGATGTAATATCCACAAAAAAATGAGGGGGGTGTATATCAGAGCCCAATGGATCTGATAATGTTAAAGGGGCGGTATGATATAGCAAAGGTGTTACCTCAAGCGGTGCTTCGTTACAAGGAACATTAGGCAGTGTTGATATCATTGCTGCTGTTTCAACAATATTGCAGGTGGTTCTGTGGTCACTATGATAATCCATTGGCAAATGTGTAAAAACGATCCCTGCCTTCACCTTCCTCATCAGTTCAATGGCATTAATTCTTAATTCTTCCGTATCAAACAAAAAGCCATCTCTTCCGTTGAAGCAATAATAATCAGCACCGAGAATATCAGCTGCTTTGCGCGCCTCGATTTTTCTTGTTTCAATAGTTTCTTGCTCTGTTGAATTTATTTCACCCATTCCCCCTGCAGTCATAGTAGCAATAATAATCTTGTATCCTTTGTCCTTTAAAAGTTTCAGGGTTCCTGAAGCAAAGGCTTCCGTGTCATCCGGATGTGCATGAAAAGCCAGCACAACTTTATTAAATTTTCGTTTCATGTATTTATAATTTAATTTTCAACGGTCACATAGCCAGTCCCGACATTGTCGGGATAGCTCACCCCGATTTTTTTCGGGGCTCAGTTCATTCTATCCTTGTTTTATTGTTTTATTTTCCAGTTCAACAAACTCAGGCAGTTTTCCAATTAACGGTTTAATATACTCAATGAATTTTTTATTAACGAAATTGCCTTTTTCATTAAAATATTCCAGAGGCATTGGCTTTGCTTTAATAGCTACATCACTGAGTAATACTTTGTTGTATTTAATTTTATATGGATTATCTGATTTTCTTTCCAGGGCAATCATATATCCCGACCGGCCTTTTTCAGCCAGTTTAACCGCTTCAATACCACAAATAAAGGCTTCTCTACGGTCAAGATTCACAGTTCTGTCAGCATCACACATAATAAGTGATTCGGTAATTTGAAATTCTCCCCTGTATCCATATTCATCTGCTATCATTTTATGAAGGTTCATCCCAACACTTGATCCACCCATTGCTCCAAACTCAACATTGCTAAATTTGTCCTGCGTCTTTGATGCGCTTACCGGGGTACCATCTTTAAATTTCAATCCTTCTCCGCAAACAACTGAAACCCAACCATATTTATCAATGCATAACCCTGCATCTTTCAGGAATTCTTCCTTGTTGAAATAAAATTCGGGGGTATATATTAAATGCGGCGCATCTTCTTCTTTTCGTTTTGCCAATGCTGTTGCCGCAGCAAGCCATCTCGAATCCCTTCCGATTGTCTGATAAATTACAAATTTATCCACCTTTTGCATATCCCGTGCAAGAATTCCTGCCTGCATAACATTAAGAATATTTGTTCGTGCAGCAGAGGGAAAACCTGGTGTATGGTCTGTGCCATACAGATCGTTATCAACAGTTTTGGGTATTCCTGTTCCAACAATTTCATAACCATTATTTTTACAGTATGATTCAATTCTATTGATAGTATCCATTGTATCATTCCCACCAATCATAAAAAAGTACCTGATATTATATTTTTTAAGCACTTTCATTATTTTGGGAAAATCCTGCTGCTTTAATTTATGTCTTGATGAACCTAGAGCAGAAGAGGGAGTAGTCCTTAGCCCCGAGATAATTTTATCAGTTTGATTTCCAAGATCAATAATTTTCTCCTGCATAAAACCCTCAATTCCGAATTTCATGCCATATATCTCCGCGATTTTTCCCGATTTCCGGGTTTTTTCTATCACACCTGCAAGACTGGCATTTATAACAGCTGTGGGTCCGCCCGATTGTCCTATAATAGCATTGCCCTTCATGTTAAATTTATTTTAGTCAAATATTGTAATTATTCAGTACCTTAAGTTTGAAATACCTACTCACCTAACTTAACTTTAGTTCACTTTAAGTACTTAATAATTACAAATATTTATTAGCTATAAATTTTTATTTCTACTACCGACTTTTAAAAATAATTTATTTTGTGGAGAAAAAAAAACATCAACAAAATTCTATTTCTCCAAAAAAAGCAGGCTGGTGGAAATCAGGGTTGTTAGTTTCAACCCTGTTCCATGTTAAATAATGCATTTCGGAAAGTTTATCACCACATTTATAAAAATTCGCTCTGAATTTTTTTCCTTTCACTTCTAACAATTTATGGTTAGTAAAAGTTTCTAAAGGAATGGCAATTGTTAGTTCCCAGAAAAATTTCCCGGATCTTTCTTCAAATGACTGATTTCCGAGGGTGGAAATCCTTCGGATTCCTTCAATCACTCCCGGATCTATAACTTTACTGTTTTTGCGCGATCTGCCCTTCCCAAGTAAACATGTACCAATACAATTAAATTCAAAATTGTAATAAACACCATCGTTTGAAGGAGAAACAAAAAACTCAACACAACTGTCTTCACACACCATTTGATTTGATTTATCATGTTTTGCCCGTATGTAATTTTCGGTTACATAGTACTTCAGATACAATTCCTTCTCTCCATAAGCAATATTAAATCTTACATCCGGTTGATATGAAAATTCCTTCCAGGGTAACTGGTTAATTTCATAACCCTGTCCCTGTTCATCTAATAGTTTTGATATTTTTTCCAGGGCTGGTTTTTCATCGTCAATATCCAATCGCTTAACTTTTAAGCTTTTCATACAGGTGCCAACTATTTATTCAATATTTCATGCCACGCAAGTGCACTCGCCCCCATCACTGCACCTTTACTTTCGGGTATTTCGGATGGTAATAATTTTACTGTTCCCTTAAACATAATCTGAAGTGTTTCTTCCATATATTTCCTGGTGGGTTTGAAAATCAGGTCTCCCGCATTTGCCAGTCCTCCAAAAAGAAAAACAGCTTCGGGGCTCGAAAAAGCTACAGCATTTGCAATTGACAAAGCCAGGATCTTTGCAGTATCATCAAAAGCTTCAAGTGCAATTTTGTCACCTTCATTTGCAGCTTCAGCAATTTGCTTTGAATCCAGGTCTTCGCAGGGTATTTTTCGCAATTTGCTTTCATCTCTTCTTTTACCAAGAAGTTCATGCATTGTTCTTACCAATCCGGTTGCTGACGCATAATTTTCCAAACAGCCTTGTCGTCCACATCCACAATCTCTTCCTCCGGGTTTCATAATAATATGTCCTATTTCCCCTGCAAATCCTGTATGTCCGTACAAAATTTCGCCATTAACAACAATTCCGCTTCCAAGACCTGTTCCAAGAGTATATTCTATAAAATGCTTCATGCCCCGTGCACCGCCAAAGATCATCTCACCCATAGCTGCCGCATTTGCATCATTGGTAAGAACAACCGGAACGTCAAAATATTTTTTGAACAGATCAGCCAGTGGTATAATCCCTTCCCAGACAAGATTAGGCGGATGTTCTATTGTTCCATTATAGTAATTCGCGTTTGGTGCTCCAATCCCAACTCCCATGATTTTCACTTCTTCACCTAAAGATTCCTTCAGCTTTTGCATGGTAGAATAGCATGCCTCAACAAAATCTTCAACAACCGGATATTTTCTGGTTGACACTGTGTCTTCAGCAAGTATTTGTCCTTCTCTGTCTACAATTCCAATAACACTATTGGTTCCACCAATATCGAGTCCGCATGTTACTTCTTTCATGTTTATAATAATTTTATTATCCATCTTAAATATTTTTAGTTCACTTTTAACTTTAGTCACTTATAACTTCTTCTCAACTTTAGTTCACTTTCCATACTGAGCGATTAACCGAAGTATAAGTACTTATTAGTTACCAATCCACAAATGTAAAATATTTCTCTCAATACGCGGTAAACTTCTATAATTGATCAAGGGCGTTGTTATTCGGGTTAAAAATCAGATAAAAAAAACAGTCCTGGTTCGGAACCGGAGCTGCTTAAATCATTTTCTAGTGCCCGAATATTTCTTCTAGTTTTATTTCTCTGATCGTACCCAGTTCTTTCAGCACGTTCATATCAACCGCATCCCTGTCGCCCAGTACCAGGAAAGTATAATTCTTCCCAGCGATATGCTCCATAAAAAATTTATCCAACTCATCCAGGCTCATCGTTTTCATAGCTTCATATACATCTTTTCTTGTATCATAATTCACACCACGATCGAGATTTCTAATATATGTAGAATATATATTTGTCTTGGTAATCCTTTCCGATTCTATCTTTTTCATGATTGATTCTTTTGCCAGGTTAAATTGTTTTCCGGCTTTAGGCATATCATTCATCAGGTCGAGCAGGGCATGTATTGCCATTTGTAGCTTATCTGCCTGGGTTCCCACAAATCCGTAAGCAAAATGAGACCGTTCCCGTTTAGCTGGAATATTGAAGGCAGCAAACACCGCATAAGCCAGTGCTCTTGATTCCCTGATCTCCTGAAACACTATGGATGACAATCCTCCACCAAAATATTCATTAAATAATGTTGCCTCGGGCAATAACGACATGTTCAGTTTTTCATCCTTAGACATCATTATTATGTTTACCTGAACCATATCATAATCTACAAAATAGACTTTGTTCTCATTGGTTTCCAGTTCAACAAACTTCACAGGGTCAGGGTAAGTTTTTAGTACTTCAGGAACTTTATGATGCTTTTCAATAACCCGCATAACTTTTGTTAGCGGCATGCTTCCATAATAAAAAACTTTGTGTTTATACGAATACAGGCCCTTCAGCAACTCTGTCAGTTCTTCCGGATCCTGTGCTTTCAGGTTATCTTCAGAAATAAGGTGTGTATAGGGTGATTTTTCTCCGTACATACCATAATTAAACAACCCACCCCACAGGGTTAATTATTTATTTCGTTTTCAAAATCCCAGTTGATTTCTAAATCCCAGTTAGCTCTTACATCCAATTCTTTTTTGAAAAAAATCACTTTTTCAGGTTGTCTTTTCTCCTCATAGTTTCCTGTATCCCATTTCCCGTTTTTATTCCTGTCATAAATTGCTTTTAGCATGTATTTTCCCGGGTGTAAAAAAGAAAATTCAACCTGATTATTTTTCCAGCCGGTTTTTTCCTTACTTACTTCGCCTTTATTATCAAGCAATTGAATAATCAGGCTTTCCGGTATTTCTTTTAAAGTTACAATGATTTTACCATAGTAATCCAGCTTACGAATTCTAAAATCCAACAGAAGGGTATCATTACCGTAACCATATATGCCGGTAAAAGCCCCGGGTTCAAAAAACAATTGGTATTTGGCAGCTTCCTGCCATTTTGTACTAAATCTGAACTTCCTGATTTGCAGGGAATCTTTTTCCAGGATATACCCGGTATTAATTTTTAATGAATCCTCAAAAAGAAAAAGTTTTATTTTTGAGGTATCTATTATCTTTACCGGTGTTTCTGACTCAATAACAATTTTCTGATTTAATTCAACTTGAGCGTTTTTTCCTGTCGACGGAGTTAGTACAAGTGTTTTCTCTGTTTTGTCAGCAATTTCTCCGCTGCCTCTTTTTTTTCCGGTAGGAGCTATGTATCTTAATAAAGAGGTATCGGTAAACGAAATATCGTTCCCTGTAGAATCTTCTTTCATGTATTCCAGCTTAAGGGTTACTAAATCAGAGCCGGACACAATAGTATCTGTAATCCAAATATTTACAGTGTCTCCAATAACGAATTCCTCTTTGATAAACCATTCGCTTTTTGTATCAATATCTATCGGTGTTATCTCAAGTTTTCTCTCTTTTAATGGCATATTAAAAACCAGTTGTATATGTTCCCTGGTTTCTCGTGTTGAATTTTTAAGGTATTGAATTGAATGGTCTTCCAGAAAAAGAAATAACCTGGCATCCGGTTTTATTTCTTCTTTATCAATTTCTGCTATATCGGCACCTATTATATCAGCATCTGTCGTGTCTGTATCTATTGTGTCAGCACCTATTGTATCTTTTCTCATAGTATCCACAAAAAATTCAGGGGGGGCGCTAACTAACAGGGTTGAATCCAGAAATGCAAATGCCTCGCCAGCCTGGTCAAAATAATGATTGCGATTGCCGTCTTTTATTGCAAATATCCTGAATGTATCTGCCTTAATATTATTTATCCTGAATTTACCCTCTTCGTCCGGTTTTCCAATATACAAAGGAGGGGTTGTTTGTGGAATGGTATCATCCAAAAGATCATATAATAACACCTCCACCCCTTCTTCTTCCGGCTCAAGATCAAACGCCCTTAGCACAATGCCATTTACTGATAATGAATCCAGCTGGTTTCCTGTAGAAAAAACAAACTCATAATCTTCAATCGGATTTCCCTCATTGTTATCTATTATGGCATCATAAAAAGAAAAAGTATAGGTTGTGTTTTGTTTTAGTTCCTGTTTCCCCAGCTCAATAATAATACTCTTTCCCCTGACAAATATTTCAGGTTTTTCATCGAGAGGAGGTGAAATAACAAGTTTTTGTTGCAGATTGTCTAAACGCACAAATTCGTTAAGTTCTATTTCTATTTTGTCTGATCCAAAATTCTTTGAATAATTATTCGGAGTGCTCTCAATTATTTCAGGTGGTAAAATATCTTTTTTGCCTCCAACCGGAGATCCGACACGTGCACAATTTATTATACTTAAAAGAATAATTGAGATTAATATCAGGAAGACCGGTTTGTTCACAGTAAATATAATGTTGTGGTGTAAACAGCAAACTTACAAACTTTACAAATATTTTCACCAATTATACATAAGGAGATATTAATATTTTTTAGTTTTGACCGATAATTAATAATTTATCATGATACTTTTAGATATACCCTGGAATGTAAATCCTGAAATTTTTAACATTGGTAAATTTGCTATTCGCTGGTACGGCCTTCTGTTTGCTTCCTCCTTTTTCTTTGGTTACCTTATTATGGCAAGGTTTTTCAAAAAAGAAAAAATACCGGAAGAAGTTCTTGACAGGCTAACTTTATATATGGTGCTTGGCACTATAATCGGAGCCCGGTTTGGACATTGCCTGTTTTATGAACCTGGTTATTATCTCAGTAATCCTGTTGAAATACTCATGATATGGCATGGCGGACTTTCAAGTCACGGTGCTGGAATAGGTATTTTTATCGCGTTATATCTGTTTTCTAAAAAATCAAAAAAATCTTATCTGTGGGTTCTTGACAGGGTGGCTGTTATTGTGGCTCTTGCCGGTCTCTTTATCAGAACAGGAAATCTGATGAATTCCGAAATATACGGTGTTGAAACCAACCTCCCCTGGGGGTTTGTTTTCCTAAGGAACGGAGAAACGGTACCAAAACACCCAACACAGATATATGAGGCACTTGCTTACCTTTTAATCTTTATTCTCCTTTACTTCATATATAAAAGAAACCAGGGTATATTTAAATCCGGATTATTATTCAGTTTGTTCATGATATTTATTTTCACTTTCAGGTTTTTTGTTGAATTTATAAAAACCGATCAGGTAGCCTTTGAGTCGGGAATGATATTAAATATTGGTCAGTGGCTTAGTATTCCATTTGTCCTGTTTGGTATTATTCTGTTCATTTTTGTTCTGAAAAAACCAATGCCCGAAAAACTAAACATTTAGCTTAAACAAATAATTTTGGCTGAATTGTTTCGTGAAATAAATTTATTAATTATAATAACGTTATTAATAACGTAATTAATTACGTTATTAATAACGTTATTCTTTTATACAAACCCATCACAAGTCAATAAATTATAAATTACAAAAAAGCATTACTCCACTCTAAAGCCGTAGTTATTTAAGTTTAATTAAATATATTTGCATCAACCGATTTGATATCAAGTAATAATGGAAAAAGATAATATACAACCTTTTGTTAAAAAAGAACCTGCAAAACCGGGGGTTACTATACTTATTATTTCTGTAGTAGTTCTTTTCCTGGCTCTTAGCGGACTTATTTACCTGTATTTTAACCAAAAAGCCGACATGGTTGAGATGGAGATTGTGCTAACCGCTGAAAAAGATTCGCTTACAAATGAATTACAAGAGATGATTATTGGTTATGATACACTGAAAACATCGAATGTTACTCTTAACATAAAACTTGAAGAAGAGCAAAATAAAATAAAAAGGCTTATCCAAATACAGGCTTCCAATGCCCGGAAAATACAGCTATACAAAAAAGAACTTGGAACTCTTCGCAGTGTTATGAAAAGTTATATTGTTCAAATCGACTCTCTTAATACAAAAAACAAACAGTTATTAGCCAGTAATGCTGAATTTCAAATAAAGCTTGAATCTGCTGAACGAACAAATAAACAATTGTCTGAGATTAAAGATGAACTTTCATCTAAAGTTGAAAAAGCTTCAGTTATTCTGGCTAAAAATATTCACGCTGCACCATTGAACGACAGGGGGAAGGAAAAAGACAAAATTGATAAAATCGAGAAAATCCGTGTCTGTTTTACACTAAGGGAAAACCCTATAGTTGAACCGGGAAAAATGGATATTTATCTGCGATTAATGCGTCCTGATTCCCTTATATTGGCTCTTGCTCCTGAAAACATTTTCACCTTTCAGGATAAACAAATGGTTTATTCTGCAATGAGAACCGTTGAATACCTTAATAAAGATATTGATGTGTGTATTTATTTCAACGATAATGAACATTTTATCGTTGGAAAATATTCTGTTGATCTCTTTCTTAAAAATACCAAAATAGGCACAACTACTCTTATCCTCAGAGATTCGGGTTGGTTTTAATTAGTTTTTCTATAGACAAACATATTGTTTAATCAAATAACTAATTTGTATGAAAATAGGATTTATTATTGGTAGAATTGGCGGGGTTGACGGTGTAGCGCTTGAAGCAGAAAAATGGATCCAGGTATTAAAAAAAATGGGACACGAAATTTTTATTCTTTCCGGTCAGTTTCAGGATTGGAAAATTGATCGTACAAACGACACCCTGGTTCCCGAAATGTCCTTCTTTTCGCCTGAAAGTTTCTGGGGACAAAAAAAGGCGTTTTTTCATCCCGACACCAATACTGCAGATTTGATTGAACATGTTTCACTTTACTCCAGAATTATCTCCGAAAAGATTATCAAGTGGGCAATTAGCAATAAGATTGATTTACTCATCTCCGAAAACGCTTCTGCTCTTCCCTCCCATCTTGAAATGGGCATTGGAATTAAACTGGCTGTTGAAACCCTTGGTCTTCCTACTATTACACATGATCATGATTTTGCATGGGAAAGAGGTGACAGATATATTTCTCCACATAAAGAAATTAATAAGTTCGTTGAAGATGCGTTTCCCTTGAGGCTTCCTAATTCATATCATGCTGTTATTAATTTAAATGCGCAAAAAACTCTTAAAAAGAAATATAACAGAAGTTCTGTTGTTGTTCCCAATGTAATGAATTTTAATGTTCCATTCGGGGAAAAAACTTCAAAAAACAAAAACCTACGAGCCGATCTGGGTCTTGAAGAAGATGATCTTTTGCTTTTTCAGATAACACGTATTGTTGAGAGAAAAGGAATTGAAGTTGCTATTAACCTTATTGACAAACTTGATAGTAAAAAAATAAAACTTGTTATTACCGGAAATTATAAAGATGATGAGGGTAGTATATACTATGATATGCTTGTCAACCTGATCCATGAATTGAAAGTAAGCAGGCAGATTATTTTTGCTTCGCATATTATACATAACAAAGGGCTTTCCGGAGATGGCGATGAAACACGTTACTCTTTATCCGATGCTTATGCAAATGCATCTGCTTGTACATATTTCAGTACTTATGAAGGTTTTGGTAATGCTTTTATTGAAGCCGTTCTGGCAAAACGCCCAATTTTTGTTAATAATTATAAGCCCGTATACTGGCCTGATATCGGCATTAAGGGATTTAAAGCAGTAATGCTTGAAGATAATTTACTTACCGATGATGCTGTTGAACAAATGAGAGAGGTAATATTTAATAAAACATTAAACCGCGAAATTGCTGAATTTAATTATGCTCTCGGGAAAAAGCACTTTTCTTACGAAACACTTGAACAAAAAATGGAGGAGTTGCTTGATATAGCTACCGGGAAGGAGTAAGAAGTAAGAAGTAAGGAGTAAGAAGTAAGGAGTAAGAAGTAAGAAGCAAGAAGTAAGAAGTATGAGGTGATTTGCCTTCGGTCTTCCGCCTTACATCATTAATTCAGAGATGATATTATCCGCTATTAATTTTCCCTGGTCTGTGAGAATAAGGTTGTCCTTTTTTTTCTTAATCATTCCATAATCAATAAATCTTTTCGAAAGTCCTGTGCAATAATCCATTGCTTCTTTACTGTAGTTTTCTTCAAGGAATTTAAGATCAATACCCCATATTGTCCTCAATGATGTTAATATATATTCATTATATTTTTTCCTGTTATCCAGGTATTCTTTTTCAAATGGAATTTTGTTTTTGCTAATAGAATCCATATACATTTTATTGTCTGCTACATTCCACCGGCGTATTTTTCCGTTATATGAGTGAGCAGATGGTCCTAATCCAAGATATTTTACCTGTTTCCAGTAATTTGTATTATGTTTTGAAAAAAATCCATCCAGGCAAAAATTTGAAATTTCATAATGAATAAATTTGTTTTCTCCTGCTTTTTCTATTAGAACCCTGAATTGTTCAATACTGATATCTTCTTCCGGTATTTTTATACGTCCTTCTTTTATAAACTTGGAAAAAACCGTATCAGGTTCTATTGTAAGATGGTAGGCCGAAATGTGGTTGATCTCCATTTGAAAAGCAATATCAAGATTGTTCTCCCATGTTTCCATGCTCATTTCCGGAATTCCGTATATCAGATCTACGCTTATATTTTCAAAGCCCGCATCTTTACTATCGTACACAGCTTTTATTCCTGTTTTACTTTGGTGCCTTCTGTTCAACAATCTAAGTTCCCGGTCAGAGAATGATTGCAATCCTATACTTAACCTGTTTATTCCTGTTTTTACTAATTTATTCAAATACTGTTTTGTCAGGTCATCAGGATTTGCTTCATAAGTAATTTCAGCATATTTTGATATTTTGAAACACTTGTAAAGACCCTCGAATATTATCATTATTTCCTCGTAATCAAGAACCGATGGGGTTCCTCCACCAAAATAAATTGTTTCAACCTGTTCCGACTCAAGAAATCCGTTTTCCAGTTCCATCTCTTTCACCAGTGCTTTTATCATTCTCCCTTTATCTTTCAGGTTTAATGACTTGTGAAAATCACAATAATGGCAAAGTTTCTTACAAAAGGGAATATGTATGTAAATACCAGCCATAGAGCTAAAAGTTAAAAGTTATAAAGTTATAAAGTTATAAAGTTATAAAGTTATAAAGTTAAAAGTAGGCGTTGAGCCTTGTAAACTTTCAATATTCTAATTTTGAGTCCACTCCGAAAAGCCAATAAAAGAAAATACCACTAAATCACTATGCCTCACAAAGAACAGGCAATCAGTATTTTATGCCTCTTGAGTTCTTTGAGTCTTGGTGCCTTTGCCTGCCCCGTAAGGAGGAACGACTGTACTGGGGTGGCTAAAAAGACTTTTCGGAGCATGCTTAACTTTCCGTTCTTCCCTTTTAACTTTCAACTTTACAAACTTTTAACTTTCCTCTCTTCCAATACAGCCAACACTGCATTCGATACAGCCCTTGGTTCCGGCGGCATTGAATATACATTTTTTTCATACTGACTATTATACGGAGAAATATTCAGCGGTATTCCATCAACTACAATTGTACTACTTCCCCCGGGGTCAAACCCCATTGCTTTTTCTATTCCCTGGTTAATTAAGATTTCAGCCATATCAAGGTGTGTAGCCCCAACTGATTCCCTGATTCTTCCGTTAACCGCAAGAATATACATATTTCCATTCTTATCCAATCCGGCAGCAATTTTTGGTCCTCTCATATCTGTATAGTCTATTCTTGCTGCTTGTGTCTTTATTGAATTTTTCGTTTTCCATCCTTCTTTTTGCATATCTAAACATGGCTTGTTTCTTTCTACCAACATAGGTCCGGCTTCGATACCATGTATATAATTTTCCAGTCCTTTTATTTTTATACTTAATTTTCCTTCTTTTTCTTTCATTGATTCGGGAATTGACCCTGTCGGAAACGAAAGTGTAATTCCCACCGGTATTATTTCAACTCTTTCTCCTTTTTTAGTGCTGATAATCTCTTTAATTGTATTTCCGGCAATTCTTATAATAGTACGACCATTTCCTATAATATATTTTTTGTCAAAATTCAGATCATAATAACATGCTTTATCATCAGGTATAGATAAATTGTATTGCTTTTCTGTAAAATCAATTTTCTCTTCACCTTTAACAATTTCTATTCCCTTTGAACAGTTTACTCTTTGCATATAAAGTGTTCCGTCTTGTTTAACCAAAAATGCGGCTTTATTGAATAGCGGAGGGCTTTTCACTTTCCCTTTTTCAATCAAAAGACCCATTGGCGAGCCAATGTAGGATTCTGGCAAACCCAGTTTTCCAACTAGTTCAGGATTTAAAATATACCCTCCATTCCATCCAGCCTGCACTTTTTTCTTTTCTCTTTTTTCAAATTCCTTAATGAAATCTGTTACTTTTTTCGGCTGGCTTTTAGTGAGAACCGTAATAAACGACCATTTTTTTCCATGTAAATTTGTTGCGATTTTTACCATTACACCATTCCATGGGTGTCCGTCATTATAAACACCGGTTATATATGAATAATTAACCGGTTGTAAGACATTTTGTCCTTTACTTTTTAATTTATTCAAAACAAACTTTACCGGCGATCCGTTTTGTTCTGCATCATTTTTCAGTTCCTCGAGCACTTTTTCCTTTCCTTTTTCCTTGCATAAATTCTTAAACAGGTCTCCCTTTAGTTCTTCGCTAAAATCTTTTGCTGTTTGAATTGGTGTTGGATATGCAAGAGTGGGGCGCATTCCCGCAGGTACAAATTGTATATACCCTGTTCCTTTTGGTATACCCATAATGTTTGCGGTTATATCTTCTCTGACTCTTCCTATATGAAAGCGGTCAATATCAAGAATATCGGTCATCACTACCGCATTCTTACGATTAGAAATTAAAAACCCTTTACCATTTTTTATTTGCCCAAGAATTTTTAATGCCTTTTCTCCCAACTGGGAAAAATGAATACCCACACATAATTGTTTTGTTCTTACAATCTGTAAAATTTTCTTTTCGTAAAGCAGTTTTAGTTCTCTGTCACCACTATTTTTAATGTATTTTATTATCTCGTTAGCGTCAGCCCATTGTCTTATTGATTTTTCCTGTGCAAAAAGAAAAACCGGCTCAATTTCTGCTTCACGCTCATTTAATTTCTCTTTTGTAAGTTCTTCTTCAATTTTTAAGTTAAGTCTTGATCTTACCGATTGGAGCGCAAAAAATTCCAGTTCATACATGATATGTTTTCCGGAAAAAATTCCAATAGGTACATTTGCATGCATTCTATCCAGAAGCTCTTTCCTGTCGTCTATTGCAAGATGTTTGCTTGATGTAAGCTGTGAAAGAGCCAGGTTCCAGTCCGTAAAAAAATGAGAGCCTGTATCAACGCGGTAGGTTGTTGTTGGCCGTATAATTTCATGGTAAAGAAGATTTATCAGTCCTGTTATTTCCTGAATTGTAAAATCCCTGTATGGATAATGGTGTTTATTCCTGTGCCGGTATGACATTGAGTGGTCGTGTCTTATTTTTATTTCACCTTCGCGATAGCGAAAAATATTATCAACTGTGTTATAAAATTTTACTATTTTTTCTTCTGCAATAAATACGTTATCCGGATCATCATTAACCAGGTCTTTTGCAAACATAAAGGCCATACCCCTAACTTCCTGTTCCTCCACTCTGAAATAGCTGGGATCAATCAATGATTTCAGTTTAAGCATAAATGACAATCTTCCATATCCCGGTAAATAATGTCTTTTTTCTGATTTAATAATTTCTTCCAATCCTTCATTATTAGAATTTATCAAATCCCGGTATTTATTGAAGCTGTCTTTTGCCTTTTCCATGCACAGGACATTTGTTTCCAACTGATTATATAGCCTGAAGTTAATCTCTCTAATATTTTGGTAAAGAGTTTCCAGACTGTATCTTTTATCAACCGCATTTATGTTCTGTTCGTATTCATCACTAAAATTGTGTGGGAAAAAGACTCTTTCAAAAATGTTTTTAACATGTTCCTTATTAATATTCTTCCCGTCAAATTCGATTACTTTTAGTCTGTCTTCCTCTGGCAGATTCTCCCCTATTACATCTGAATAAACATTTTCAGGATAATACCTGCTACAAAATATTGGAACACCACATGCTGCTGCCTCAATAATGGGCAAACCCCTCCCCTCGGTTTCGCTTGGGAGAAGCACAAGTGATGCAACATTATATAATTCCGGTATCCCCACGGGGTTTTTAAACCGTTTCAGAAATTTTTCTTTATCCAGTTCACTAAATAAAAATGCCAGGTAAATTTTCTCCTTCAGGTCTTTATCAATTGATCTTAGTAATTCTGAAAACTTTTTTAATATTTTGTTAAAATAGCCATATTG
>DAOVLD010000278.1 GCA_030631445.1 Bacteroidota bacterium | reverse complement strand
TCTGCTGCAATTAATAGTAAAAGTGTCAGAAGGAAAGCAGACATTGTAGAAGTAATAACAATTAGTGTCCTGCGTGGATAAGCTTTTTTCTCAGCTACTTTTGCTTCATTTACAATAAAAGTGTGAGGCAGGTTCTGCTCCAGATCCACTTTTGCCCGAACATATTTTTCTTTCAGGTCGCTGAGCCGGGTACTTTCATTCTCAAGAAATTCTTTCAAAAAAAGATATGTTCCCCCATATTTCCCAAGCTTTTTTATTTGCTCTTCAAGTTTATTGGTTAGAAAAGTATTCCCTTCAGAAACAGCTTTCAAATACGCTTCATTCAAACCGGTTGACTGTGACTCATAATCATAAACTCCCTGTTCCCCGATCTGTCTTAGCGAATCTTCAAGTTCCTTAATCTCTTTCTGAAGTACAAAATATTCCTTCTTCACTATCTGATATGCCTCAACGGCTCTTCTTTTTCTCATCCTGCTTATTGTAGAATCAAGCATAGCCACAATATCATTGCCCATGCCGGCAGCAATCATGGGGTCAGTATCCAATACCTCTATCTCAATAGACATGTATTCGGTTTTTCTGAACGAGATGTTCTCTTTCATCCGGTTAGATAATTGCGTATATCGATATTTTGATCCGGGATCTATCTCATAATGGTTAAACAGATCATACTTAACAACCAGAAAATCCTTTATCTCATCTGAATAAAGGATCTGCAGAAGTCTTTCCGTTTCTTCTTCTTCCCCGAATTGCAGAATGCCTTTTTCTTCGTAAATGCTTGATGTTGAAATCAGTGCTTTGGAAACTGAAGTTGAGGAAGCCGGAAAAAGGATTACTGTTGACCGAAAACGCGGTGTGATAAGTAAAGAAACCAATACCGATACTATAAGTGCAAAAATTGACACTATAAAAAGTGGTTTCCTTTTACTGTACATGAAAAGAAGCAGATTAGTGGTATTGAAATTCAAATCTGTTTTGGTAAGTTTTTTCATTGTGATTTTTTTTTGTAATTAAGAGGGACTGTCTCAAAAGCCTTTGTGGCTCTTTGTGGCTTCTTTGTGTTTCTCTGTGACTAACTCTTAAATAATTGTTGCACAAAGGTTCACAAAGGAGACACAGAGGACCGCAAAGAAAATAATTGTAAACCATTACCTTCTTTTGAAACAGCCTCAGTGTTTTGAAGTAACGTAACAAAAGCACGAAAAAGTATATTCAGGAAATGACTTTAAGAAGGAAATAATTTTTTTTACCTTTCTGTACCAGTAAATATTTATTATTGATCAGGTTTGATAGAGAGATTCTTATTTCAGGATCTGCTATTTTGGTCTTATTCAGACTTAATCCTCCACCTTTCATAAACCGCTTCATTTCTCCCTTAGATTGAAAAACCTGTGCCTTTTCTGTTAAAAGTTCCAGGAGACCAATTCCGGAAATTATTTCTTTGCTGCTAACATCAAATGTTGGAACTCCTTCAAACACAGAAAGGAATGTTTCTTCATCCAGTTTTTGTAATTGTTCAGTAGTAGCTTTACCAAATAAAATACCGGATGCCTCAATTGCAGTTTCATAATCCTTTTCAGAATGAACCATAGCTGTCACTTCTCTTGCAAGGGTTTTTTGGAGCAACCGTTGGTGCGGAGCTTTTTTATGTTCATCAATTAAAGTATTGATATTATCTTTAGACAAAAAAGTAAATATTTTGATATACTTTTCTGCGTCTTCATCAGACACATTCAGCCAGAACTGGTAAAACTTATAGGGGGAGGTTTTTTTCGGATCAAGCCATACATTTCCAGCTTCTGTTTTTCCAAATTTTCCTCCGTCCGACCTGGTAATAAGCGGACTTGTCAGTGCAAAAGCCTCGCCTTGCTCCTTTCGCCGGATCAGTTCGGTGCCTGTAACAATATTTCCCCACTGGTCTGATCCTCCCATCTGTAATTTGCAGTTCTTTTCCTGGTAAAGATGCAGGAAATCATACCCTTGCACCAGTTGATATGAAAATTCCGTGAAAGACATACCTGTCCCGGTTTCCGGATCAAGACGTTTCTTTACCGATTCTTTTGCTATCAAGTAATTAACTGTAAGATGCTTGCCTATTTCACGAATAAATTCCAAAAAGCCGAATTTTTTCATCCAGTCGTAGTTATTCACTACTTCGGCAGCATTTGGTTTTTCCCGATCAAAATCAAGAAACTTTTCAAGTTGTTTTCTTATAGCCTCCTGATTATGACGCAATTCTTTCTCATCAAGCAGGTTTCTTTCCTGCGACTTCCCTGAAGGATCGCCTATCATACCCGTTGCACCACCAATAAGCACAAGAGGTTTGTGTCCTGCACGCTGGAATTGTTGCAGGATCATAATTCCCACAAGATTACCTATATGTAATGAATCAGAAGAAGGATCGAATCCAATATAGGCAGTTGTCATTTCTTTTTTCAACTGCTTTTCTGTTCCGGGCATAATATCGTGAATCATGCCTCTCCATTTCAATTCTTCAATAAAATTCATTTATATATTTTTTTCTATATTTTTCTTTAGTAAAACTCCTATATAGTGCTTGTCCATAAAGTCAAACAAAGATTACATAAGTACCCCCGTACAGTCATGCTTCCTTACGGGGCAGGCAAATAACAAGCACCAAAATACAAATAAATCTCAAATTCCAATAAGTAAAAAATCAAACAAATACTTTCAGATGTGCTGTTTGGGTTTTGTTTTTTGAGATTTGTTATTTTAT
>DAOVLD010000034.1 GCA_030631445.1 Bacteroidota bacterium | reverse complement strand
TCAGTAGTTTAATTTTTTCAGGAAAAGCGAACAATATTATTCCGGCAACTACTGGTAAAAATATTATTATATAAAGGTCACTCATGATTAAAGCCTTATAATTTCTTTTTTAGTTCTTCTGTTTTTTGTTGTGACAATTTTATCATGTCTTTACCACTAAGAATTGGTTTTTTATTGTAATAATCGTATACCATAGCCATTCTTTCTGTACAGCAATAGCAGGGATCCACGGCAGCCAGGGAAATTGTTGCATCCGAAATTGTTTGTCCGACACATGATTTTTTAAAAGTTGATATATTGGTATAACTGGGTGCGCGGACTTTATGCCTGACCGGTGAATATCCTCCGTCTGTGGTAACAAAGTGGAAAACTTCTCCCCTTGGTGCTTCTGCACGACCTGTTCCCATGCCTTCAGGTACATTCTTAACCTTTACTTCTATATCTCCTTCTTTTTCTTTCTTCAGACCTTCGAGGCACTGTTCAATGATAGAGACTGATTCATACATTTCCAGCAACCGCACTGCAACTTTAGCGAATACATCTCCTTCCTCAGCAGTTATTACCTTCCAGTTAACCAGCGGATAAGCTGCATATGGATCATCCTGACGTACATCAATTGCAACGCCCGAAGCCCTGGCTGTAGGTCCTACTGCTGCAAAATTAATTATGTCCTGTTTAGTAAGTACACCAACTCCTTTAGTCCGTGCATGGATTACCGGGTCGTCCATTACTACACCGATCAGTAAATCGAGCTTGTGTTTAAGGGCATCCAGATTTTTTTGAATCGTGGGAACCAGATTATTGGGAATATCTCTTCGTACACCTCCGATCTTAAACATGGCATAGCTGTTTCTGTTACCTGTGATTATTTCAAAAAGGTCGAGAACGGGCTCACGGTATTTCCATACCCACATAAACACAGTATTATAACCCAGGAAGTGACCGGCTAATCCAGCCCATAACAAATGGCTATGAATCCTTTCCAGTTCACCGATAATTGAGCGTATATACTTTGCCCGGTCGGGTATTTCAACATTTACAATCTCTTCCATACAATTGGCGAAAGCAAAAGGATGAGACGTGGAGCAAATACCACAAATACGTTCGACAAGAAAGAACACCTGGTCAAAGGTTTTTGATTCGCTTAATTTTTCAATACCTCTGTGGTTATAACCAGTCTCCCACTTAACATCTTTAACAATTTCACCATCACAGTAAAGCTTGAAAAGTTCAGGTTCTGCCTGTAACGGATGGTATGGTCCTATCGGTATGATTGTTGGTTTGCTCATATAATCAAATTTCAATAATCGTTTATTGTTGCTCTTTTCTGTATGGATATACGCCTTCAGCCCAATTACCTTCTGAGATCAGTTTTTCCAGGTTTGGATGATTCAGGAAATTAATACCCAAAATTTCATGCATTTCTCTTTCTATCCAGCTTGCCGCTTCAAACAAGCAAGTAAGTGATTCGATTTCAGGTTTATTCTTAGGAAGAACTACATGGATATTGAAAACAAGTCCGGTCTTATCATTTGAAAAATGATAATATATTTCAAATCCTTTCCCTGATTCCAGGGCAGAAGCTGTAATAAACCGGAAATTCATATCAGAATATAGAAAATCAGCCATTTTAATCAGGGCACTACCGGGAATAGTAATTGTTGCCCGTCTCTTACTTTTGACTTCCGTATTAAGAATATCCTGTGTGAATTTATTTTTTATGTTATCTATTATTTTTTCTGTTTCCGACATAATTTCCTTATTTTTTCTTTAGTAGTTTAAAAATACCTGCAAGAATTGCTTCCGGTTTGGGTGGGCAGCCGGGAATGTATGCATCAACAGGAATAATTTTATCTACTGGCCCGGCAAAGACATTTCCTTCGGCAAAGATCCCTCCAGTGCAGCTACATGCTCCGATAGCAACAACAAGTATTGGCTTAGGTGCTTGTTTGTATATTTCGAGCAACCTGACCTTATCTTTTTGGTTTATTGAACCGCTAATCAGAAGTACATCAGCATGCCGGACACTTCCAACGAGCAGCATCCCGAACCTTTCCACATCGTACCGGGGCGTCAGGCAATCTAGTATTTCAATGTCGCAATTGTTGCATGAGGCACCGCCAAAGTGGAAAAGCCACAAAGATTTCTTAAAAATATAACTTTTAAATCCCAATTTTAACAATTTACAGTCCAAAAATTATCAGAATAATTGCAATGATAACCAGGAGATTCATCCAGATAAAGAAGTATCTCATGGCTTGTTTTATTTTCACCCTTGGGTTAGTATTTCTTATAAGGGTTATCAGCAGTACTACTGACAGGATTTTAAGAACAGACCACAGTATATTTATACCTTCCCAGCTTAATCCCCCCATAAAGACAGTTACAACAAAAGCAGGAAGGATAAACAGCATAATATATTTTGTAAGTTTAACAATTGCATATACTGAACCGGAATATTCAATAAAGGAGCCATGATTGATCTCTGTTTCGGCTTCAGCCATATCAAAAGGCACAAGTCCGAGTTGTGCCTGTACACAAAAAACAGTTGCAATAAAAAGAAGTACTCCTGAAATACTACCTATAAAAGCTCCTGTTTCCTTTTGAGTATTAAGTATATCATAGAGTCCGATATTCATATTTGCTTTCATGATTATTCCTGCAATTACTAGCAGAAAAGTAAGTTCGTAGCTCATCATAAGCTTCATTTCTCTTGAAGCTCCAACTGAAGCAAGTGGATTACCAGAAGCCATAGCGCCAATCATGAAAGCCAGGGAAGGAATAGCTAACAGGTAGAAAATAACTATTAAATCTCCGGCAAAGCCGGTTTTAATATTCAATAAAGGGAGAAAGATAAGTATTCCCGCGACAGTAGCTCCGAATAACGAAAAAACAGGAGCAAGCAAAAAAGTGATTCTCGAACCTTTGGCGGGTAAGATCGTTTCCTTAACCAGCAGAAGTTTCAGAAAATCGAAGAATGGTTGCAGGACAGGTGGACCTTTCCGGAATTGTAACATTGCAGTGACTTTCCTGTCGAACCAGGATAAAAATCCTCCTGCTATAGCAAGGAACAGAAAGCCCGGATAAATAAGAAAGTGAAATAGTTCTTTAAGCATGAATACATTTCTTTTAATGTTCCCAGATAAACTCTTTTACAAACACTTTTTCGATTAACTTATATATATTGTTTTCCGTGTCTTCATCTCCTTCATAAAAAGTAACAGTGTCACCCGGACAGGCGTCAATAAATTTTTTCAGTTCTCCATCATCTTTCAGGTTGAAAAAATTATTTTTGGGTTTTTTCTCAAAAAGGTCGTCCATTAATGTACCGAACGGGCAGATGGCGATACATGACTTACATCTGATACAAAGGTTGATCGCTCTGTTGATGATCCCATTTTCATCTTTTTCTAATGCGTCGGCGGGGCAAACATCAATACATGGAGCTGCCTCACATTTTCTGCATGTAAAATGAAAAGTTGCAAGTTCTCTGATTGTCTTAAATTCGTTATTGAAATCAGGAGATTTATAAATCCCTTCGGCTAATAAGTTCTCATAATCTCTTAATTTCAACAGATCAATAAGTATTTTTTTACTCATAAAATTTTAATCTTGTAAAGACATATTCAGAATACAATTTCGAACTATACTGACGCCATATTTATAAGCTGGAACCTGGTATCGCTAAGTCTTTTCGAAAGTGTTTGTCCAATAATTTTCATAAACTTATATCCAAAAGTATCGTTATCACCTATAAGTTCCTGAATTTTTGAAGCTTTAATCGACAAAACTTTAACAGGAACATCTGCAAATGCATACGCAGTTGAGATGGACGGAGGAAAAAGCGCTGACCAGGAAAATAATTGCCCCGGATGGATTGTTCCCAAATTGATTTTACCTTTTCCGGGGACATTGATCCCTAGTATCACTTTTCCTTCAAGCAAAACAAAAATATCAATTAGTTTCTGGTGTTCATCGAAAATTTTTTCTTCAACATCGAATTCCTGTAACTTGGATATTTTCAGTATTTTTTCTATCGTTACGGAATCAAATTCTTTAAAGAATGTAATTTTTTTCAGTGATTCAACGGTTATTTCCATCATTTTTTGTATTATGTATTATCGCCAAATATCAGGTAATCCTTTTATCTCGTTGTATGTAAAGACCGGTCCATCTTTACAAACCAAATAGTCACCTAACATGCAATGCCCGCATTTCCCAAGTCCGCATGACATATTTTTTTCCATTGACAGGTAAATATCCGTTTCCCGGTATCCCATCTCCAGGAGACGAATTGTTCCAAACTTCATCATTATGGGAGGTCCGCAAACAATAGCAAGAGAATTATTTATATCAATCTTGATTTGATCGAGCAGCACTGTAACAACACCTATGGTTTCGTCCCAAGGTTCATCTGCCATGTCAACCGATCTGAGAACCTGGAACTTTTCAATGTTCCGGAGCTCCTTAAAAAGGGTTTTATATATACAATCTTTGGGTGTTTTTGAGCCGTAGCAAAATATTACTTTTTTAAATTTTTCTTTTTCTGCTATAAGTTTGTATAGTAGTGACCGGATAGGAGCAAAGCCACATCCTCCTCCTACGATTAACACTTCCTTACCGTAGAATTTTTCAAGAGGATAACCCTTTCCGAAAGGTCCCCTGATACCAACAACATCTCCAATATTAAGCTGATGGATTTTTCCGGTTACGTATCCCGCCTTCATTACGGTTATTTCCAGTTTATCTTTTACCAGAGGGGATGAAGAAGGAGTAAAAGGTGCCTCACCAATTCCGTTAAGAGTAAGTTCAATAAACTCACCGGTTTTAAACGAAAATTCTTTTTCCGGGACCAGGACTAAAGTTTTGATCAGAGGTGATTCGTCAATTATGTTGGTTAATTTAGCCTTAACAGGTTCATATATATTTTCAGTAACCGGCATTTTATGTGTCAGGTTAATAGTTCGCGAAACAATTCATTTTTATTAATATTTCCGATACAAGCCTCAATGCACCTCCCACAACCTGTACAGGCAATTGATTCATACTTTTCAGGTTTCCAAACATATTTACAAAGATACCTGTTGCGAAAGCGGACAAACCGCTCTTCAAGCGGATCCTCTCCGGCAGCAACTTGCTCAAAACCAGGATATTGACATCCATCCAATTGTCTGATCTTTTCAAAACCAGGTCGGTCGATCAATAAGAAACAGGTACATGTGGGGCAAATTGAGGCACAAGCTCCACAGGAAACACAGGTTTTTGCGTATTTTTCCCAGATATCTTTTTTCGTGTCTTTTATTAATTCTCCTGTTTTTGAATAGTCGGGGAGTCCCTGATTCGTTTTGCTAAGCTCTTTTGTTACAGAAACTCTTAAAGTATCAATTTTTTCCAGTTCCTGTTTTTCAGCCTCCCCGAAAGAATTGTTATGATTAATCTCATTAAAGAAATTTTTCCCTTTATCAGAATTAATTTGCAGGGTAACCTGCCCGTCAAGTACAGACAAAGAGATATCATGATTTTTTTCAGGGAATGGTTTAATACCGTATGATGAACAATGACAGTGTTCAAGGGTACTAAAGCAACTGGTTCCAACCAGTATGGTATTTTCTCTTCGCTGCTGATAAAATTTGTCAACGAAAGGTTCTTCGAGATAAATTTTATCTAGTAAGTCTAATCCGGCTAAATCACAGGAAGGGGAACCGATAATCAATCTGGGATTTTCAGAAGCTGACTTTTTAACAACATTTTCTTTTACAGGCAGGAAAAATATTTTCAGAGGTGTGGCAGGTTTTGGTGTATTATAGATGATCTGGTGAATGTCATCCTGGAGAATGAAACGATAATCCTGATTGTCTTCAGCGGCAACCGGTGCATATACATCATATTTTCCTAAAAGTTCATTCAGGATTTTATCCCAATTTTCTTTTGAAATGAGATAATATTGTGTCATTCTAATGTTAAATTTTGTACAATAGATTAATGTATTTTATATTATAAATTTAAAAAAATGTTAATTCATGTCAAACAAAAAATGATATCAGATATGTAATAAATAGCGGTAAATGAGAATGAAATTTAACTCATATATGTTATAAAACAGAAATATAATTAATGTTATAAAACATGATGTTATGAAACGCTTAACCTGTATAATTCATAAACTTGATTACACATTAAATTTAGTATATAATTAAATGTCTGATGTATGATTTTTGAAAATCTCTGAAACACATTTACCCTGTTTAACACATTTTTATTGAATGTTTGTCATAATCAATCACTATCACCGGAATTTACACTCTGGTAAATTATTGAAATATTATTAAGCAATAATTTTGAGCCCACTCCGAAAAGTCAAAAAAAAGAAAATGCCACTCCCGAAATGATCAAAATTTTCATAAAATTTTGTTAACATTTCGAGGATCCTCGAAAAACTATGAAATTAAAAATTTCTTGTTTTTCGGGATAAAACACTAAGTCACTTCTAAGATTCACAAAGGGTTTATTTTCATTACTTTAACTTTTGTGTATCTTTGTGTTTTTGCCTGCCCCGTAAGGAGGAACGACTGTACCGGGGTGTCTTTGCCTGCCCTGTAAGGAAGAATGACTGTACCAGGGTGGCAAAAGAACACTTTTCGGAGTGGACTCAATTTTAAATGTTAAAAGTATCTATTAATTTTATGAGTTAATTAGTTCAGACGTTAAACACGTTATGTATTCTTTTTTATCATTTCCGGTAGAGTGTGGGCAACACTGAAAAATGGAAAGAGGAAAGAAACAGAAAGAGGGTAAAATGAGGATTGTTCTTAAATAGAGGGATCAGGGTCTCCGAATGTATTAAAAACATCTCTTAATGTAAGGAGGAAACCATGAAAAAAATTAACAGAAGGAATTTTATGAAATCTTCGGTTACGGGGATGGCAGGCTTCATTTGCAATCCTTTCACCGATAAAAGACAGGGTAAAAACCAAAAGGAGAGAAAACTTATTTACCGTACTCTTGGAAAGACCGGGATAAGAGTTCCAGTGATCGGAATGGGAATACTGTCTTCTGGTAGCCCGGCTCTTATGCGGGCAGCGCTTGATGCGGGTATCACTCACTTCGACAGCACCGCAGGTCAGCCGCAAATACATAATGAGGAAATGATCGGTGAGGTCCTCAAGGGAGTACCCCGGGAATCTGTTATATTCGGCACCAAGATTCATCTTCTCCAGGATTACAAAACGGGTCTTTATACTAAAGCAGCAACGGAGGATGAATTTCTCAAGAAACTTGATATGGCCCTTAAACGTTTGAAAATGGACTATGTGGACATTGTCTACCATCATATGGTTTCACGAAGAGAATCGGCTTTCCATGAGCCCGTAATGAAAGCGATGGAAAAGGCAAAAAAGGCCGGCAAAGCTCGATTTCTCGGCATCACTACACATAGCAATATCCCGGAGGTGGTTCATGCCGCTGCTGATTCAGGATTCTATGAGGTCGTAATGGCTTCCTACAATAACAGACAGAAGAATCACAAGCTGGTCAAAGAAGCCATTGCCAAAGCCGCCGATAGAGGACTAGGAGTCGTGGCCATAAAAGTGATAAGAGGAGATTGGAAAGAAGACGAAATACCCGTAAACCCGTCCGCATCCTTAAAATGGGTACTGCAGGACTCTAATGTCCATGCCACCATCCCTGCGTTCAGTAACTTTGAGGAGATGGGTGTGGACCTCTCGGTTATGGAAGATTTGAAACTAACCGCTTCTGAGAAATATTACCTGAAAAGAGTAACCTCGGTCCCTGGATTATACTGCCAGGGTTGTGGTCAGTGTTTGCAACAATGCAGTGCTGAACTCCCTGTTCCTGACTTGATGCGGGCATATATGTATGCTTACGGTTATCATCAACCAGTCCTCGCTCAAAACCTTATCGCGTCATTGGCTCTTCCCCGTAATTTATGCGAAGATTGTTCCTCGTGCCAGGTTGTATGTCTGAATGAGTGGAATGTTGTGGAAAAGATTCGTGACATCATCCGTCTTAGGGATGTGCCTTCCGGATTTCTGGTCTAATTAGGTTAGCTTCTGTTATCAGGCTACAAAATCCGGTTAGACTGAGTACCCTATTCCAGAGCAAACTGAACATATGATTCCGGAAATGGCTGAGCACCTGAAACCGAATCGTAAACATCACAATATCAATGCAAAACGATTATATAATTTAATTACAAACAGACTGCTCACTTTATACCGGAATAGGGTGATCACTAACACCGGAATTTACATTTGAGCATAGTTACTCCTGATTATCGTATGTAAAGGTGTATGTAAAAATTAAAAACCTCCTATAAGTACTTGTCTTACAGGAGGCAATTAAGGTTATATGCGGAGAAAGGAGGATTACCTTCGGTGATCCCAGGTGGGACACCTTACAAAATATAAACAAAACCAAATCCGGCTGACGCCGGCTTTACCCGGGGCTATTACCATTTTACCCACTCCGGGGTAATTGCCAGCATAATGTTTATTGCTTTCTGTTCTTTGTATTTCTGTATTATGCAACTCGTAACACGAACTGAAGTCGGGGTACGAGTTTCCGTAACATACTGCCTTCTTTTTGCAAAGTTCCAACCATATTCATTTCTCCTTCCCCCGTGGGGGAAGGCTTTAAAGAAAGCTATAATAAACTGGCAAGTCAAGTTGGGATGGGGGTGGTTAATGAAAAAACAAGAAGTATGAAAGTTGAAAGCAAGCTTTTGACGGGATTACCTTCGGTGATCCCAGGTATGGTACCCTGCAAACCCTCAAACCAACTTTTCAGGTTTTTTTATTTGTAGCTGTCCCTTTATGAAAGCAAGCTTTTCAACAGTTACACCTACAAATAAAAAACCCGGCTGGCGCCGGGTTTGGTTTGAGGGTTTGCGGAGAAAGAGGGATTCGAACCCCCGGTCCGAGTAAACGGACAACGGTTTTCAAGACCGCCGCATTCGACCACTCTGCCATTTCTCCGCTGCAAAAGTAGAAATTATTTGTAAACCTTTATATTTTTAACTCACAAAAGATATTTATCAACAAATTGTTGATAAATTCTTAATAGATAGTCAGTTAGGTATAAATGCCAGATATACAACACGTTAGTTTTATACAAGCCTCTCAAACCTCTATTATTCTTGAAATACTGCAAAAAATATGTGAATTTATGTTAGGGATATTTGCTAAACATGAGAAATAATCTATATTTGTAGGTAATTGAAACAAATCATTGAATTTTCTAACCTTAAAAACAAATTTATTATGAACAAAGCACAATTAATTGATTCAATTGCAAACGAAGCTAATTTAACTAAAGCTGATGCCAAAAGAGCTCTTGATGCCTTTGTAAGTACAACAACTGGTGCCCTTAAAAAAGGAGATCGTGTTGCTTTAGTAGGCTTTGGTTCATTCTCTGTGTCAAAAAGGAATGCCAGAACTGGCAGGAATCCTCAAACCGGACAGCCAATAACTATAAAAGCTAAAAAAGTTGTTAAATTTAAGGCCGGCAGCGACCTTTCTAATGCAGTTCAATAAAAGAAATTGTCTTATTGGATAAGGGGGTACTTTTGTACTCCCTTTTTTTTATTACTTAAGTTGAGCGATTTAAAAATTAAATCGCTCAATTTGGGTATTAATAATTTGTCGGAATACTAAATAATTTTGAATGTTTTTTAGCCATGAACAGGACAATTCGTAGTGAACTTATTCAATTCTTTTCAAATATGGTGACTCCTGAAAGAGAAAGGTTATTTCATATGGTGCTTCAGAATCGGACAAAATACATTACAGTTGCATTGGAGAATTTTTATCAGTCACATAATGCCAGTGCAGTATTGCGAAGTTGCGATTGTTTCGGTGTACATGATATACATATTATTGAAAATGGAAATGAGTATTCAATTAATCCTGATATTGCTCTGGGATCTTCAAAATGGGTTAATATTATTAAGTATAACAAACTTGATGAAAATACATCGGTTTGTTATCAGGAATTAAGAAAAAATGGATATAGAATTATTGCTACTACACCTCATATGGGATCAAAGATGCTCGATAACTTCAATCTATTAAATGGGAAGATAGCAATGGTTTTCGGGACCGAACTTGAAGGACTTTCTGAATTTGCTCTTGAGAATGCTGATGAACACCTGAAAATTCCTATGTTTGGATTTACTGAAAGTTTTAATGTTTCAGTCTCTGCTTCTATTATTTTATATAAACTTACCGGCGAATTACGAAAATCCGGTATCAAATGGGAATTAACGAATGATGAAAAACAGGAAATTTTGTTGCAGTGGCTTCAACGATCAGTTAAGCGGTCAAAAACACTTGAAATTGAATTTTTGAAAAAAAATAAATCCTGATACCGAAATAAAAAATATTAAAATTATATTAATATCTGTTTTTTGTTATCTTTGATAAACGTTATGATTCTATTGATAAGGTGTTGTTTTTTTATGGTGAAAAGGCAAATTACTAAAATAGCTTATATATGAACCGAACCCCGATAAAATCGGGGTGAGCTATCCCGACAATGTCGGGACTGGCTATGTGACCGTTGGAAAATAAATTTTACACACATGAATTGTATTATTATAGAAGATGATAAGCTTTCCAGAATGCTTATTGAAGAATATATCGGAAGAACTGAAAGCTTGGCTAAAGTTGAATCGTTTGAGAATGCTATTGATGCGATTAATTTATTGAAAGAAAATGACCAAAAAATTGATTTAATTTTTTTAGATATTGAAATGCCTGAAATGGATGGTATTGAATTTTTGAAAAGCCTCAAAAAACTTCCCCAGGTAATTATTACCTCATCACGTGACAAGTATGCATTACAGGCTTTTGATTTTAATGTTACCGATTATTTGTTAAAACCGATTACATATTCCAGATTTATTCAGGCAGTTGAGAGAGCTCAGAATAGAAAAAGAACAGAGACTAAGAATATTGAAAATAGCAGGGAAATTTTTATAAAAAAGGGCTCTACTCTTATCCGAATGAAATATGAAGATATCATTTGGGTTGAAGCTCTGGAAAATTATATAATAATAAATACAATAAATGATAAGGTTACGATACATTTCACTATGAAAGCGATTGAAAAGAAATTACCTTCAGATATTTTCATTAGAGTCCACCGTTCTTACATTGTAAATAAATCCAGGATCAAAGTAATAAAGGACAATTCAGTGGAATTGGGTTTTAAAGATAAAAACATAAATATCCCAATAGGTAAGTCCTATAAGGATCAGTTGATTAATGATATTAATCTCATTGTTAAGTAACTTCCTGAATATTTCTAACCTTTTCATCCATGACCTCACACAAACAGTTGTTTCTGAAACATTTTGGAC